>JBHELE010000158.1:0-5406 GCA_046263235.1 Actinomycetota bacterium | reverse complement strand
GCTGCGCGGCCTCGGTCGCGGCACGAACGATCTCCGGCCTGGCATGCCCGAACAGCAACGCCCCCCACGACTGCACGTAGTCGACGAAGCGGTTTCCGTCGGCGTCCTCGACCTCGGCGCCCGAGCCCCGGGTCACGAAGCGAGGGTTTCCCCCCACGGCGCCGAACGCCCGTACGGGGGAGTTCACGCCGCCCGGAACGACCACCCGGGCCCGTGCGTAGAGCTCATTCGATCGATCGTCCACGGCCGCCATTCTCCCTGTCGGTCCGCCGGCCGGTCGGGAGGACGAATTCGTCCGGACACCTCCCTTGCTTTTTTTGGCGGACAGGAGTACTCCGTTGGACGAGAGAAACATCGTCCGATACGGGAACGGACGACGGCAATGCGAGAGGTTCGCCCCTCATACCGGAACGGGCCCGCACCATCCTCCGCTGGAACCGATGCTGTCGAGCTGCGCGTCCTTCCCGGTGGATTGTCCGAACGGCCAACCGAACCCCGGCATCTGGACGCCGACGTGGCGAAGGCGCTCCGCCGCGCGCGAACGAAGATGAAGCTCAGCCTGGACGACGTCGCGGAGGCGACGAGGATTCCGCGCCGCGCGCTGGCCGCCTTCGAGGGGGAGGGGCCGGAGGACGGCCTGCCGGACCCGCCGTACGACCGCTACTTCCTCCGCGAGTACGCCCGGTATCTGCAGATACCGGGCGAACCACTGCTCGCGGCGTGGGCGGCCCGGCCGGGCCGACGGGACACCGGGATCGAACTTCTCCCCGTACCCCGGCCACGGCGCTGGCCCGTGTGGACGATGGCGGTGCTTTCGGCCGGCGTCGTGATGGCTCTGGCGCTGATGCGTCTCTCCTCGCCCGAGGGCCCGGCGGTCCTGGCGGGCCCGGGCGCGCCTCCGGCCACAGAGGCACCGCGAGCCGTCGAGACCACCTCGGCGCCGCCTCGCTCCCCCGCACCGGCGCCGAACGGGATCACCGCCGCGCTCCGACTGGCCGCTCCGTGCTGGATCCACGCGGTTGCGGATGGCGAGGTGGTCATGTCGGCGACCGTCGGCGCCGGCGAGGTCGTCCGCCTCCACGCTCGTCGAACGCTCGTCCTTCGGCTGGGCAACGCCACCGAGGTCGCGCTAACGGTGAACGGCCAACGAATAAGCACCACCCGCCAGGGGGACGTGCTCGACCTGTCGTTCTACTGGAAGGACGGCACGCTGCGGCGGGAGTGATGCGCTAGCCCAACCAGTCCGCTGCGTCCTTGGCGTGATACGTCAGGATCAGGTCGGCGCCGGCCCGGCGGATCGCGGTCAGGACCTCGAGGGTGGCCCTGCGCTCGTCGAGCCAGCCGCTCGCCGCGGCCGCCTTCACCATGGAGTACTCGCCGCTCACGTTGTAGGCGGCCAGTGGGTGACCGGTCTCGCTCTTGGCGCGCAGGATCACGTCGAGGTACGGGAGGGCCGGTTTCACCATCACGATGTCCGCACCCTCGGCGATGTCGGCTCGAATCTCTCGCAGCGCCTCGTCCGTGTTCGGCGGATCCATCTGATAGCCCGCCCGGTCGCCGAACCGTGGAGCGCATTCCGCGGCGTCCCTGAACGGGCCGTAGAACGCGGACGCGAACTTCGCGGCGTACGCCAGGATCGCCGTCGAGCCCGCCCCGGCCTCGTCGAGGGCGTCACGGATGGCCGCGACCTGACCGTCCATCATTCCCGACGGTGCGACCATGTCGGCGCCGGCCGCCGCCTGAGCGACGGCGATCCGGCGGTACAGCGCCAGCGTGCGGTCGTTGTCGACCGAGCCGTCGTCCCCGAGCACGCCGCAGTGACCGTGGTCGGTGTACTCGTCGAGGCACAGGTCCGCGATCAGCACGTGCTGATCCCCGAGCTCCTCCCGGAGCGCCCGGAGGCCGGCCTGGGCGATCCCGTCGGGGTTCCAGGCCTCCGAACCCTCGGCATCCTTGCGCGCCGGAATCCCGAAGAGGACGAACGCGACCACCCCCCGCGCGGCGATCTCCCGGGCCTCCTTCCGCAGCGACTCCAGCGTGTGCTGGGCGTGTCCGGGCATCGAGGAGATCGGGACGGGCTCGTCGATCCCCTCCTTCACGAACAGCGGTGCCACGAGATGCTTCGGCAGCAGGTCGGTCTCCCGAACCAGGTCCCGGAGGGCCGCCGTGCGGCGAAGGCGACGCGGTCGTTGTCGTGGGAACGGCATGCCTTGGGCTCCTCAGTGCGACGGGCGGCCCACGACGCGCTCGAGGGCCTCCATCAGCCCATCGATTGTATGCGGCCGGGCGACGGCATCCACCACCAGGCCGGCGGCGCGAACCTCGCTCGCCGTGATCGGGCCGATGCACACCACGGCCGGACGGCCCGGGCCGGCGAGCGCCTCCGGCGGCAACCGCGCCGCCATTCGAAGAAATCCCCGGACCGTCGAGGCGCTGGTGAACGTGACGGCGTCGACGGCCTCCCCCCGCAGCGCCCGTTCCACGTCGTCGGGCAGCTCGTCCTCGAGCTCCGTTCGGTAGGCCGTGATTCGATCGGCGGACCATCCCTTGCTCTCGAGCCGCGCCTCGAGCTCGGGAGAGGCAATGTCCGCCCGCGCCAGCAGGACGCGGCCGGGGCCTGGCGGCATCGCTTCGGCCAGCGACTCGGTCGTGAACGTCGGCGGGATGAGGTGAGGCCGTACGCCGCGATCGGCCAGCGCTCGGGCCGTCCCGGCACCGACCACGGCGATGCGCGCGCGAAGCCCGTCCGGATGGGTGCCGGTGCGGTCGAGGCCGTCGTACAGGGCCTGCACGCCGGCACGACTGGTGAGGATCATCCAGTCGTACCGACCGTCGGCGACGTCCCGGATCGCCCTGTCGATGGCATCCGTGGGCGCCGGCACCAGCCGGACGGCCGGCGCCACCAACGCCCTGGCCCCGCGCTCGGCCAGCGCCGCGACGAGCGCGCCCGACTGGGATGCCGGCCGCGTGACCACCACCGTCCGCCCGGCCAGCCTTCCCCGCGTATCGGGCGCGACGTCGCGTTCCGATGGTCCTTCGCCCGTCACTACGATGCCCGAACCTCGGCCAGGATCGCGTCGGCTCCCCCCGCCCGAAGCGTTTCGGTCACCTCGGCGGCGACCGCCTCGGCCGAATCTGCCTCCGCCTGCGCCCACGCCACGTCGCTGCCGTCGGGACGAACGACCACGGCGAGCAGGCGCACGCCCTCGCTACGCGCCTCGGCGTACGCCCCGAGCGGAAGCGCGCATCCCCCGCCCAGCGACGCCATCACCAGCCGCTCCGCCTCGAACGCCGTACGGGATGGTGGATGGTCCAGCGCGTGAGCCGCCTCCAGTACCTCCGAGTGGCGGGCTCGAGCCTGCACCGCCAGTGCTCCTTGTCCCGGTGCCGGCACCATGTCGTCGAGCGGGATCGGAAACGAAGCCGGTGGGGCGATCCCCAGACGACCGAGGCCCGCCGCCGCCAGGACCAGCCCGTCGACCACACCGGCCTCGAGCTTTCGAAGTCGTGTGTCGACGTTCCCCCGGACCTCGACCACGTCGAGGTCCGGTCGCGCCCGGGCGAGCTGTGCTCGTCGCCGCAGGCTGGACGTCCCCACCGTGCCGCCGGCCGGCACGTCGCCCCCCATCGTCACGAGCATGTCGAAGGGGTCGGCCCGCTCCGGAATCGCCGCCACGACCACCCCCTCGGGATCCTCGGACGGGAGGTCCTTTGCCGAATGCACGGCGAGGTCGACCACGCCGTCCTGGAGAGCGCGAACGATCTCGTGCACGAACAACCCCTTCACCCCGGCCGGTGAAGCCGCCGCCGGCGATCCTCGGTCGCCCGAGGTGACGAACGGGACGAGCTCGGCGCCGATGCCGTTCGCGCGCAGCCGCGCCGCGACCTCCTCGGCCTGGGCCATGGCGAGCCGGGATCGCCGGGTCCCGATCCGGACCTTCACTCGCGGAGCCTCAGGTTCGGCGATCCTCGGCGGGCCAGCTCAATCCGAACACCTCGGCGAACGCCCGGGCGTGGCCGTCGGGCGGCGTCGATGGCCCCACGTCCTTCAGACGGACGATGGGGTCGTGCAGGAGCTTGGCGATGACGGCGCGAACCAGGGACTCGACGGCCTCCCGTTCGGAGCTCGACAGCCCCGCCAGGCGGGGCGCGAACCGCGCCAGCTCCGCCGCCTGGATCCGATCGCCCCGCTCCCGCAGGGCCTGGATGAGCGGCGCCAGGCGCGTGGACCGCCGCCACGACTCGAACCGTTCGACCTCTTCGGACACGATCGCTCGAACCCGTTCGACCTCGCCGAGGTGGCCGTCGTGCCCCGCCTGGCGTTCCTCCAGGAACCGGCGGATGTCGTCCAGATCCGCGACGGCCGCTCCGGGGAGGTCACGGACGGATGGGTCCACGTCGCGCGGGACGGCCAGGTCCACGAAGAACAGCGGCGGTCGCGCGTTCGGGCGACGGAGGCGGAGCGCCTCCTGGACGACGTCCGGGCCGACCAGGGCGGCCGTGGCTCCCGTCGAGCTCACCACCAGGTCTGCTTCGCCCAGCGCCGCGGCCAGCCGATCGAACGGAACGGTGTCCGCCCCGACCCGGGCGGCGAGTCGGCCGGCCCGCTCGGGGCTTCGGTTGACGATCCGGATCGGGCCCATGTCCCGCTCACGGAGGTGCGACACCGCGAGGGAGGCCATGGCCCCCGCGCCGACCACCACGGCTGGGCGACCGCTCACCGGTCCGATCGTTCGTTCGGCGAGCGCCACTCCTGCCTCGACGAACGCCGCCGGGGACGACCCGATGGCCGTTTCCGCTCGTGCTCGTTTCCCCGCTCGGGCGGCGTCGCGGAACAGCCGTCCCAGGGTCGGCCCGGTGGCGTGCTCGGCGTGGGCGCGCCGAAAGGCCTGCCGGACCTGCCCGAGGATCTGCGGCTCCCCGACGATCAACGAATCGATGCCGGCAGCCACGGAGAACAGGTGCTCGGGAGCCTGCGATTCGTAGTGCGAGTACAACGGCTCGGCGAACTCCTCGGGGCTCACCTCGCGCGACTCGGCCAGGAAGAGCTTCAGCTCCTGGAAGCCGGCGTGATAGGACTCGACCTCCGCGTACACCTCGACCCGGTTGCACGTCGACAGGATCACGGCCTCCGTGACCGGCGGCGATTCCATCAGTGCGCGATAGGCCTTGGCGTCGTCGTGCGGCGAGAACGCCAGTCGTTCGAGAAGGTCGACCGATGCTCGCCGGTAGGAGACGCCGAGGGCGAGGATGGACATGCGGATGGGCTACGGGACCGAGGCCAGGTCGAGCGGCGTTCGGTTCTCGTGGACCGAGGCCAGGGCGGCCTTCCGCTGCTCGTAGTAGGCCAGGATCTGGAGCTCGATGGACAGGTCGACCTTTCGGACCGATACCTCGGGGGGCACC
>JBHELE010000157.1:0-3924 GCA_046263235.1 Actinomycetota bacterium | reverse complement strand
GGTGCCGGGCCTCTCCGCGAAACTCCCGGAGCACTGGCTCGAAGCCCTCGCTCCAGGCCGCCGGGTCCACGAAGCCCGCGGAGTACAGCCGGTCCATCGTCTCGCGGACCCGTCGCGCCGGGCCCCGGAGGTGACGGGGGCGGACCCTGCCCTTGGCGGGGAACGCCTTGACGCGGGTGAGCCCGATGGCGAGGTCCGGAGCCGCCCGCTCCCGCGAGGAGGTGGATGCGGCGCCAGCCGGCGCGGCACGGGGCGCCGACATGCAGCTCGAGGCGAGCATGGACACGGCGACGAACGCTGGCGCGACGCGCACGGAGAGGTACATGGCCCGACAGGATACGGCCCGGCAGCGGGCGTGACCGCCGTTCGGAATCGCCGATCGGCGCGCCTCGACTCGCCGGGCGGCGCGTTGACCACGGCGCCGGGGCCATCTATCGTTCGCTGATTCTCGGCGGAGCGACGGAGGGCGCGACGTGGACGTATACCTGATCGTTCTCCGGATCCTTCACATCCTGGCCGGGGTGTTCTGGGTCGGCTCGTCGCTGATGCTCTTCTTCTTCGTCCAGCCGACGGCGAAGGCGCTCGGCCCCCAGGGCGGGCCTTTCATGGGGCACCTGACCCAGCAGCGGAAGCTCCCCGTGGCCATCACGGTGGCGGGCGCCGTCACCGTGCTGGCGGGCCTCCTGCTCTACTGGGAGTCGTCAGCGGGCCTCGACGGGGACTGGATCACGTCCGGGCCCGGGCTCTCGCTCACGGTCGGGGGGCTGTTCGCGCTCACCGCCTTCGTGATCGGCCTGCTGATCGTGAGGCCGACCGTGGACCGGATGGGCGCCGTGGCCGGCGCGGTGCAGGCGTCGGGGGGCCCGCCGTCGGAGGCCCAGGCGGCCGAGCTCCAGCGCCTCCAGGGGAAGCTCCGAGCTCTGGGGACCACCAACTCGGCGCTGCTCATCCTCGCGGTGGCGGCGATGGCCGCGGCCAGGTACGTCTAGGCGCCTAGCGGAGGACCAGGAACCGAACGAACCCGGCGGCGATGTAGATCCCGCCGATCACGACGAGCGTGAACTTGAGGAGCGCCAGGCGGCGGGCCCAGCCCGCCGCCCGGCGCGTGGCTCGGCCGGCGAGCGTCATCCGCAGGAGCGCGACGTTCTCCAGGAGGTCGGCGGCCCCCGCGGCGAGCTGCCCCTCAAGGCGATGCGAGCGATTTGCCTTTTCCGTCCGATTGGAGAAGCATGCGAGCTGCCATCGCCCCTCTGGGAGGGGGGGAGAAAGGAGCCCGCCATGAGGCCTCGCCTCGTCCTGCTGACCCTTCCCTTGGTCCTCGCGACTACCGTGCTTTACACAGGCGGGACGGCCGTCGGTGCCCGGCAGCCCGATCGCCCGCGCGCGGAGAAGATGCCTTCGCTCTCCGGCGTGGCTGCTCTGCGGCAGCTCGACCTCGGTACCGGGCTGACCGAGTGTCCGCAGGCCGGTCGAGGCCTCGACCTCCAGCCCCGGCCGCTGGACCGGCGGCAAATCGACCAGGTGGAGCAGATCAGCGGCCGGGGTGATGACACCCGCATGAACCAGGACTTCTCCTGCTTCCCGCAGAATGAGACAAGCGTCGCCGTCAACCCCCGGCGTTCATCGAACGTCGTGGCCGGTCAGAACGACTATCGACTGGGGTGGGGGACATCCGGCTTCGACGTCACCACCGACGGTGGGGCCAACTGGTACGACGGGATCATCCCGTTCCCGTCCTTGCCCAGTGGCGACAACCTCGACGGCGGCGGTGACCCGGCCATCGCGTTCGACCGGGCCGGGATCGTGTACTACGCGGACATCAACTTCAACCGAACGAATGACACGAACGGCATCTTCGTCAGTCGGTCGACGAACGGCGGCTTCACCTGGACCCGCCCGTGCGTCCCCCTCGACACGACGCCCACTGGGCTGTTCGACAACGAAGGCAAGTGCGGGCCCGCCGCGGCCCCACCGCTCTCCGATCCCCGCCAGCCCGGCGACGGCGTCGTGGTGTTCGACGAGGACCCTGACGGGGAGGGCCCGCTCAGCGTCCCCTTCCACGACAAGGAGTACATCGCCGTCGGTCCCCGTCCCCAGGGAGTCGAACCGGTCTGCTTCTCGCCGTTCACCAGGGACGAGATCGAGTGCGATCCCGATAACGTCGGCATCGACCGCGTGTACGTCACCTGGACCCGCTTCGACTTCGGTCCGCTCGGCGTGCTGTTCCTCTCATCGGAGATCCTCCTTAGCTTCTCCGACGACGAGGGGCGGTCGTGGTCACCGCCTCGCCCGATCAGCGGCAGCGCTCCGTTCTGCATCGGCTTCCCGGCTGGGGTGACGAACGACTGCAACGTCAACCAGTTCTCCGTTCCCACGGTGCATCCCGGGACGGGGTTCCTCGGCGTGGCGTTCCAGAACTTCAACACGCCCGATGAGAACCAGTACCTGTTCGTGAGGTCGCGGGACGGCGGACAGACGTTCGAGGGTCCCTTCTTCGTGACCCCGGTGTTCGACGCCAACTACCCGCGGGCCGGCGCGCCCGGTGGGAGGCCCGACTGCACCAGGCGAGGCCAGCAGAGCGGCCGCCCGGTGCTGTCGAACAGCTGCTTCCGCGTGAACTCTGGGGGGAACGTGGTCTTCGACAGCCGCCCAGGAGCGTTCGCCGACGACGTGTACTTGGTGATGTCCGATAACCGCAACGGCACGCCGGCCAGGTCGAACACCGACGTCTTCTTCTTCAAGTCGACCGACTTCGGGACGACGTGGATCGGGCCGACCCGGGTGAACGACGACCCCTCCCAGCTCCAGGGCGACCGGGACGACCCGGAGAACACCGCCGTGACCGGGAACGACCAGTGGTTCCCGTGGGTGGACGTCGGTCCGCGCGGCCACGTCAACGTGGCCTTCTACGACCGGCGCCTGGACCAGAACTCGCAGGCCAGCGAATGGCCGGAGAGCCGCCAGCACCCCGGCAACTACCTCGTGTGGCGGTGGTCGTCGCTGTGTCAGGTCAGCGCGACGGAGGAGGTGACCCAGGAGTCGACGGAGATCCCGCGGGCGGCCTCGCAGTGCCTGGCCCCCGAGGCGGAGATCATCCTCCAGCCCGAGGAGCCGATCGATCCGGGTGAGGAGGCCCAACCGGGGCAGACCCAGAGCGCGTTCCCCTTCAGGAACTTCACGCTCTCGGACGTCCCCTCGAACTGGGACTACTCGTTCCGGGCCGGCATCTTCGCGGGCGACTACGACGTCATCGACGTCCACGGGCTCCTCGCCGTCGCCACGTGGACCGACGCCCGGAACGGCCGGTCCTCGAGGCACCAGCCGGGTCGCAACCCGCCATGCGAGCAGTCCGACGCGTTCGTGGACACGTACGACGCGACGAGGGGCGGCGCCCCGGCCTCGCCCCGACAGACCGACCAGCTGTTCCTGGTAACGGAGTGCCCGGCGGCGGCAACGCGCTAACGACGCGCTGAGGTAGGACGATCGAACGGGGTCGGCCGTGGCCGGCCCCGTTCCATCCGGCCGCCCGCCGTCTGATCTGGGTGGCGTCGGAGGTCATCGCGAGCGATACTGCGGCCGAACTCTGGCCGAGCGGCGAATCATCTGATGCGGGGGTGATGCCGATGGCGACGCAGACTCGCGAGCGGCCGGCCGGTGAGGGGCTCCGCAGGGACGCCCTCCGACTCCTCCACCTGGCGTTCGTCGGCCTGGCCTACTTCTCCCTGGCCCCGGTCATCTACTTCAACATGGGGCTGATCGAGACGGAGGCCGGCGGCCCGGTCATGCCGCTCCTGTTCATCCTGATCACGATCGCGGTGCTGCCCACGGCGATCAGCTTCGCGATCATGAGCCTCCGCCGGCCCTCGGCCGGCAGCGGCTACACCTGGCTCTGGGAGAGCACGGCGCCGCCGCTGGGGCTGTGGC
>JBHELE010000156.1:0-4825 GCA_046263235.1 Actinomycetota bacterium | reverse complement strand
TCCACCAAGTCGCCGTCCTTGAAGTCCTTCAGGCTGTCCTCGATGGCCTTGACGAGCTCCTCGGGCGTGAGGTCGTCCTGCGCTACCGTTCCTTCGGTCTGAGCGTCGATTCACGACCAACTCCTCTCGCCGGCGACAGATTCCCCCACGAAGGGCTTTCGGAACGCACTTCAGAGGGGGGTGCCGCGGGTCGCCTCAGTGTATCGACGGGCCAAATCGCGCGTCAATCGAACGACCGCGGCGGGCGGTCGCGAGTGATCGGGTCAAGGCAGACAGGGGGGCTCACACAGCGGCCGGGTCGGGCGGGCCTTGATGGGCCGGACCAGCAACCGCGGCCCGGCCAGCTGTCTGATGAAGATCGGGTTCGACACGGGTTTCGGCCCCCCCATCGGGTTGAGCAGCTTGGTGTCGCCCGACGCGATGAAGACGTTGCCCCGCAGGTCGAAGTTGACGGTGAAGAAGTCGCCGAGCCTCCGGTCGCTGTCTTCCGGATCCGTCGTCGCGACACAGAGCGTCCCCACCAGGCAGATCGGATGGTCGTGGACGGTCCGACCAGAGGCGTTGGTCACGCGAAACTTGGGCGGAACGCTCACGGTCCTGCCCTGACATCGCAGGCGCGAACCGTGTCCGTTGAGCGTGTACGCCTGGTAGATGTACCAGCGCTCCGGCGCCTTCGCCAGGGACTGATACCACACGACGGCCACGCGCCCGTCGTCCCCCGCGACGACCCACGGCCACAGGGCGTCCCCCTTCGGCGTCGGGATCTCGATCGGCGCCGCCCACTTCTTCGTCGTGCGGTTGAAGTAGCTGAACGTCACGTGGCCGTCCGGCGTCGTGTCTCCGGCCCCCTCATAGCCTCCCGCGGCCACGACGTAGATCCATCCAGCTCGGTCGACACCGACCGTGCTGAAGAACTGCTGGGTCTTGCCGAGCTGAACCGGGTAGCCCTTCCACGTCTTGCCGCGATCCGGCGAGATGGCGATCCCCGAGTTGTGCGCGGCGTCGCTGTACGGCGAGATGATGCCGCCCTCGTTCAGCGGATCGTTCAGCAGCTTGCCCTGCCCCAGCGACTCGGTGGTGACCGTCTCGAAGGTGAGTCCTCCGTCCGTGGACCGCTTGAGCTCGCCGCCGCTGACGGTGAGGAACACCTCGTCCGCGTCCTTGCCCAGCAGCCACGGCCGGTCGCCGCTGGCCGCGATGGGGTTGGCGCGCCCGAACGACTGGCCGTCGTCGTTGCTGGAGTAGACCGACACGTTGGCCAGGTTGATCTCGCTGTTGTAGATGCGGCCGCCGGCGTCGATGGTGAGGTCCGGGTCCGAGAACCCCGTCGAGGTCAGCGTGTGGGGACCGGCCACGCTGTTGCCGAACGTGCCCACGTACCGCCAGGTTCTTCCTCCGTCGGTGGACCGCCAGTTCAGCGTCTGGTTGGCGTACCCCACGGCGAAATCACCGATCCCCGGAACGGCCTCCGAGTTCTTGTACAGGTGCGTGGTCCCGGCGTGGGTGCTGACGATGATCTAGCCGTCCTGAGCCACGTCGCTGACGGGCTCGCCGCCTGCCCGATTCTGGTCGATGTACACCGGCGGGGCGAAGGACACCTTTGGGGGGGTCGGTGCACGGCACCTGCCCGGCTGCGAGAACGCAACCGTCCTGATGGTCAGCGTACCGGTGTAAGGCTGTGGAGTGGCGTTGAGGAACCCGCACGCCACGACGTCATACGTCCCAGCGACCGGATTGAAGACGGTCACCGCTTCCGACGGATCGCCTCCGTCGCTGGAGTCGATCACCTCGCCGTCCGGCCCGTACACGGTGAGGACCTCGTCATTCGTGCTCCCTGACCCGGACGACGGATCCCAGATGATGCCGAACGTGGCGGTCGCCTGGAAGTTGGCGTAGATCCCCTTCGGAACCGAAAGGCGGATGGCGTGGTGATCCTCGGTGGGCAGACCGCTGGTGCACTCGCTCGGCGCCGCCCCGGGGGGGATCGTCCCGGTCCATTTGATGGTGACGGTCTTCCCCGCCCGAGACGGCACAGTCGCGCTCTGTGATGGCGGGCTCGAAGCGCGAGCGGCGATGACCGTGAGCAGCTGCGCCGCGACGAGCAGGGCCACCCAGAGGGGAACGACGGCGCGGGAACGCGACGCGCGGGCCATCGGCCGGAGTATATCCGCGTCGCGACGGCGCCGAATCGGACGAACGGACGACGGGCGGCGACGCCGGCTCAGTGGCCGGACGGCACGGCCTCGGCCCAATTCTTCCCGGACCCCAGGTCGGCGCGCAGCCCCACGGTCAGGTCGTACGCGGCCTCCATGGCCTCCTTCACCGCGTGGCCCGATTCCTCGATCACGCCGTCGGCCACGTCGAACACGAGCTCGTCGTGCACGGTCAAGACCATGATGCAGTCCAGGCCGGACGATCGAATCGCGTCGTCGACCCGGATCATGGCCAGCTTCAGGATGTCGGCCGCGCTGCCCTGGATGGGAGCGTTCAGCGCCATGCGCCGCCCCATGTCCCGGACCCGTGGGTTCGAGGAACCCAGCTCCGGCAGGTAGCGGCGCCGTCCGAGGATCGTCTCGGTGAATCCCTCGGCGGTGGCTCGCCCGACCTGCCGGTCGAGGAACTCCCGAATCCTGGGGAACCCGGCGAAGTACGCGTCGATGAACTCCTGCGCCTCGTCGGGCGCGATCCCCATCCTCGACGCCAGCCCGTACGCGTTCATGCCGTAGGCGAGGCCGTAGTTCACGACCTTTGCCCGACGGCGCAGCTCCGGGTCGACCTGATCGATCGGGAGGTCGAACACCTTCGCGGCGGTCGCCGCGTGGATGTCTCGTTCGCCGGCGAACGCCTCCGCCAGGTTTTCGTCGCCGGAGAGGTGGGCCAACACGCGCAGCTCGATCTGCGAGTAATCGGCCACGAGGAGGAGGCGGTCGGGGGTGCCTGGAACGAAGGCCCGTCGGATCTGCCGGCCGACGTCCCCGCGAACCGGGATGTTCTGCAGGTTGGGATTGATGCTGGAGAGGCGGCCGGTGGCCGCGCCAACCTGGTTGAACGTCGTGTGGATGCGCCCGGTCGCCGGATTGACCATGGGCGGCAGCGCGTCGAGGTACGTGGACTTGAGCTTCGAGTACTCCCGGTACTGCAGGAGCGCGTCGACGATGGGGTGGTGGTCCCGAAGCTTCTCCAGGACGTCCGCCTCAGTCGAGGGAGCCCGGCCCTTCATCGTTCGCTTCAGGATGGGGAGCCGGAGCTTCTCGTACAGGATGACCGCGAGCTGCGGCGGCGATCCGATGTTGAACTCCTCCCCGGCGTGCCGGTAGATGTCCCGCTCCAGCGTGGCCATGCGATCGCCCAGCGATTCCGACATCTCGCCGAGGTACTCGACGTCGAGCGCCACCCCGGCCGCCTGCATGTGGGCCAGGACCTCCGCCAGCGGCAGCTCGACGTCCGTCAACAGTCGACCGAGCCCGGCCCGATCGACCTGCTCCTGCATGATGGGCGCCAGGAGCGCGACGGCCGCCGCCGCGGCCGCGATGGGGCGGGACGGATCCGCGAACAGCTGTCCGTCGCCCTGCCCCGACTCACCCTCGACCTCGGCCATGATGTCCACGCCGAGGTACCGTTCGGTGAGCCGTCCCAGCGGATAGCTGGCCCCGGCGGGGTCGAGCAGATATCCGGCCAGCTCGGTGTCGAACGCCACGCCGTCGAGGCGAAGCCCCTCCCGAAGCAACGCCGCCCGTAAGTCCTTGGACCCCTGGAGCCACTTCGGCGCGGCTACATCCGCCAGCCACGACGCCGCAACCTCGGGGACCGTGTCGAAGGCAACGAATTCGGCCTGCCCACCTCCGGCGGACACGGCCAGTCCGCGGATTGCCCCGTCCACGTGGGCCTGCACCGCGCGCGGGTTCGTCCCGTCGAGCAGACGAGCCAGGTCGCCGACCACCCCCGACCGCAGATCGAGTGATCCCCTCTCGACCTTCGGCTTCGCCGTGGGCTCCAGGTCTTCCAGACGGTCCAGGAGCGTCCGAAACTCGAGGGAGTTGAACAGCCGGCGGACCTCCGACGGGTCCCACTCGCCCATGACGCAGTCGTCCGGATCGACGTCCAGGTCGAGGTCGCACTCCAGACGCGCCAGTTCCTTGTTCAGGACGAGCTGGTCCCCGGCGTCTTCGATCCCCTGCCGGAGGCGCCCCCTGATCTCGGCGGTCCGTTCGAGGAGCGCTTCGACGCTCCCGAAGTCCTGGATCAGCTTCGACGCCGTCTTCTCGCCGACACCCGGCACCCCCGGGATGTTGTCGGACGTGTCGCCCTTCAGGGCCACGTAGTCGAGATAGCGCCCGGGCGGCAGGCCGAACCGCTCCGTGACGGCAACCTCGTCGTAGTGAACGATGTCGGAGATACCGCGGCGGTTGAACATGACCGAGATGCCCGGCCGGACGAGTTGGAAGAAGTCCCGGTCGGCGGTCACGATCACGGCTTCCATCCCTCGTTCCGTGGCGCGACAGGCCAGCGTGGCGATGGCGTCGTCGGCCTCGTATCCCTCCACCTCGACGATCGGGACGCGCAACGTGTCCAGCACCTCCCGGATGAGCCCGAGCTGTTGCTTGAACTCATCGGGACTCTCCCGGCGACCGGCCTTGTAGTCGGCGTACTGCTCCAGTCGAACGGTTGGCCTTCCCTTGTCGAACGCCACCGCCAACAGGTCGGGTTTCTCCTCGGCCAGCAGCTTGATGAGCATCGCGGTGAATCCGTAGACGGCGTTCGTGATCTGTCCGGACGTCGTGGCCAGCGACGTGGGGAGGGCGAAGAAGGCCCGGTAGGACAGGCT
>JBHELE010000155.1:0-3540 GCA_046263235.1 Actinomycetota bacterium | reverse complement strand
CTCGCGCGGTCGGGATGACCTTGCACCCGGCGTGCAGCGCCAGGCCGCCGCGCTCGTAGATGATCGTGTTCCACATCCGGAGGCCGCCCTTCTTCGACTCCCCGAAGTAATCGGAGTTCAGGACGCGGGTCACGCCGTTCTCGAGGTCCACGGCGATGACGCGCTCGTCGGGATAGCCGGCGGCCGGAAGGTTCGGCGTGTAGATGACCTGGACCTCCGGCTCGCCGCCGTCGCGCGGGTAATAGAGCTTCTGCTGCATCCCGGCGATGTTCGCGTTGGCCTTCTCGATCGTCAGCCGGGCCGGTGTCTGGAACCCCTCGACGTTCCCGATGAATCCGTCGATGACCAGCATCTGCTGGCCTCGGATGTACTCGTCCTGCATCCGGGCGATCCGGTCGTACTCTTGGCGAGACATCGTCTTTCCGGAGGAGATATCGGGGTCGTCGGAAACGACGTACGTGCTCCCGGCGCTCCGGGAGACGACACGGGTCTGAACGTTCACGTTGCCGAAGGCCGTCACGCGGCAGTTCGGCATCTCCTCGGTGAACTTCCGGAGGTCTTCGGGCGACGGATTCTCGAAGACGTCCTTGGCTTCGATGGGCATGGGTTCCTCTCGTGGGGAAGCGGACGCCAGATTCTACCCCGCTCCAACCGCCGGAGCCGTTAGCGGTCCGTCTCCACCTGGAAGTACAGCCGCACCTGGGTCCGGTACCGCGCGATGCGGTTGTCCTCCACCTCGGTGGACGTCCCGAGGACCTCCAAGCGGTTGATGTGCCGGATCGTCTTGGCCGCTTCGCGTAGGGCCTCGCGGGCGGCGTCGCCCCACGACGTCTCGGAGATCCCCTCGAGGTCGAGCGTATTGATCGTCGGCACGGTTCCCCTCCTTCGGTCGGGGGCTGGTTCGATTATCGTGGAACGCCAACCGCGAAGGAAACCTGTGGACGCCTCCGAAGAGCAGCTGCTGGCCGCCATCCGAAAGGTCCTCTCCGGCGGCGCGCCGGGCGTCGTCGTCCCCGTCGGCGACGACGCCGCGGTGGTCGAGCCGGGACGCCACCAGGGCATCCTCACGGCGGACATGCTGGTCGAGGGGGTGCACTTCCGGCTGGAGACCACGTCGCCGCACGACCTTGGCTACAAGGCGCTGGCCGTGAACGTCTCCGACGTGGCCGCGATGGCCGGCAGCCCACGGTACGGCCTGGCGTCGCTGGCGCTGACGCCGGAGATCGAGGCCGCGTGGGTGATGGAGCTCTACGGGGGGTTGCGCGAGGCGGCCGAAGAACACGGCATGAGCCTCGTCGGCGGAGATACGAACCGCGGGGACCGCGTCGTGGTGGCGGTGACGGTGTACGGGGAGGTCAGCGAGGGGGCTGCCGTGACGCGCGCCGGGGCCCGCCCCGGGGACCGCCTGGTCGTCACCGGGTCGCTCGGCGCCGCCGCCGGGGGGCTGCGCCTGGCCCAGGCGGAGCCCGACCGGGTCAAGGAGATCCTTGGCGAGGACTGGGCCCGCTCGCTGCTCACGGTGCTGGAGCGGCCCAGCGCTCGGGTGGGTGAGGGCCAGACGCTCGCACGGGCCGGCGCGAGCGCCATGATCGACCTCTCCGACGGGCTGGCCCTCGACCTCTTCCGGCTGTGCCGGGAGAGCGGCGTCGGGGCCGCCGTGCGGCTGGGGGACCTCCCGGTCGCTTCCAGCCTCCGCGAGCTGCAAGAGGCGCTCGGCATCGACGCCCTGGAGCTGGCCCTCCACGGCGGCGAGGACTACGAGCTGCTGGCGGCCCTGCCGCCGCACGGGGTGTCGCAAGCGCGGCAGGCCGTGTCCGACCGATACGGGACCGCCCTGACCGAGATCGGCGAGGTCACCGAGGGGTCGCTGGTCCTCGACCTGCCCGACGGCCGGCAGGAGCGCCTGGAGCCTCGGGGGTGGGACCACTTTGCCTGATGTCCCCCGGGCGCTGACGATCGCCGGCTCCGACTCCGGCGGCGGGGCCGGCATCCAGGCAGACCTCAAGACGTTCCAGGCGCTCGGGGTGTGGGGGATGAGCGCCGTCACCGCCGTCACCGTCCAGAACACGAAGGGCGTCTCGGGGTACGAGGAGCTGTCGCCGGAGACGGTCGGCGATCAGATCCGGGCGGTCGTCACCGACATCGGCGTGGATGCCGCCAAGACCGGGATGCTGGCGTCGGCCGCGATCATCGAGGCCGTCGCCGACGCCGTCGAAGAGATGCGCGTTCCGAACCTCGTCGTCGACCCCGTCTTCGTCTCGAAGCACGGCCATCCGCTCCTCCAGGAGGACGCCGTCGAGGCGCTGCGGACGAGGATCGTACCGCTGGCCACCCTGGTGACCCCGAACCTCCCGGAGGCCGCGGGCCTCTCGGGCCTCCCCGTCCGAGGCGAGGAGGAAATGGAGCCGGCCGGGCGGGTCCTCCTGCAGCTCGGCGCGCGGGCCGTGCTCGTCAAGGGCGGACACCTCGAGGGGACCGAGGCCATCGATCTCCTGGTGACCGCCGACGGCGTCGAGCGCGTCGAGCAGCCCCGGATCGACACGCTGCACACGCACGGCACCGGCTGCGTTCTGTCGGCGGCGATCGCGTCGTTCCTGGCGCTGGGCGATGACCTCCGGACGGCGGTCCGCCGCGGCAAGGCGTTCGTCACCGAGGCCATCGGGAACGCCCTCGAGATCGGACAAGGGATCGGGCCCGTCAACCCGGCCTGGGAGGCGTTCCGCCGGGCCTAGGACGTGTGCCGCTCGACGTGGGTGTCGAGCCTCTCCGACATGGAGTCGAGTCGCGAGCTCAGGCGGGCGTCGAGGTTGTCGAACCGAGCTTCCAGGGCATCGAACCGGGCGTCGATCCGGTCGAAGCGAGTGTCGTACCGGGCCTCCAGAGCGTCGAAGCGGGCGTCCATCCGGTCGAACCGGGCGTCCATACGCGCGGCCAGCGCATCGATGCGTGACCCCAAGTAGAAAAGCGTCCCCGGTGAGGTCGCGGCGAGAAGGCCGTGGCGGTCCAGACGCCGGCGTCCATCGTCGGGACGACTGTAGCAGGGGGTACTGAGAGGGCTCAGACGGCGCGGCGGACCTTGCCGGCCTTGAGGCACTTCGTGCAGACGTGGGCCCGGCGGACGCCGCCGCCGTCGACCTGGACCCGCAGCTTCTGCACGTTGGGCACCCACCGACGGTTCGACCGCCGGTGTGAGTGACTGACCTTCATGCCGAAGCCGGGCGCTCGCCCGCAGATCTCGCATACCGCAGCCATGGCCAGCGAGGATAGCAGACGGTCCGGCGGGCCTTAGCCCGCGGTGGCCGCGACCTTGATCTCGCGCTCGTCGAAGCGCTGCATGATCCGCACGCGGAGCTCTCGCTCGAGGTCCGCGCGCCGCGAGGGGCGCGTCTCCCCGACCACGCGCAGGACGACATCCTTCTCAGCGAGCTGCTCGACGCCCAACACCTTGGGGCCGTCGTAGAAGGCGTCCTTGAACGGGCCGTCCTGCTTCAGCTCGTCGAACAGCTCGTGGAGCACGCCCCGGACGCGGTCGAGATCCTC
>JBHELE010000154.1:0-6450 GCA_046263235.1 Actinomycetota bacterium | reverse complement strand
GGGTACCTGCCGGAGGAGCGCCGGGCCCTGGAGCGGGCGCTGTCGTCGGGGGAGCTGCTCGGCGTAGCGGCGACCAACGCCCTGGAGCTCGGGATCGACGTCGGGGCGCTGGACGCCGCGCTGCTGGCCGGATACCCCGGGACCAGGGCCTCCATGTGACAGCAGGCCGGACGGGCGGGGCGGCGGTCGGAGGCGTCCGTGGCCATCCTGGTCGCCCAGGACGACCCCCTCGACCAGTACCTGGTGAGCCACCCCGAGGACCTGTTCTCGAGGCCACCGGAGGCCGCCGTGGTCGATCCGACCAATCCGTACGTGCTCGGCCCGCACCTGCTGTGCGCGGCCCGGGAGCAGCCCCTGCCGGTGGAGGACCTCGCCATCTTCGGCCCCACGGCGACGGCCGTCGCGAAGGACCTCCAGTCCGACGGGCGGCTGGCGGAGCGGCGGGGCTTGCTGCACCACCGGGGACGGGAGTCCCCCCACCGCCTGATCGACGTTCGATCCGCTTCCGGGTCGCTCATCGCCATCGTGGACGAGGACACCGGTGGGTTGCTCGGGACCGTCGACGAGGCCCGCGCCCACTACCACGTCCATCCCGGCGCGATCTACCTGCACCAGGGCGAACAGTTCGAGGTGACGAAGCTCGACCTGCAGGCGAAGGTCGCCCTGGTCCGGCAGAGCGACGCCGACTTCTACACGCAGGCTCGCGACATCACCGACGTCGAGCTCCTGAACGTCCTGGAAGACGGCATGGTCGAGGCCGTCCCCGCGGCCTTCGCCGAGGTGCGGGTCACGAGGCAGGTGGTGGCCTATCAGCGGAAGTCGACGGCGACCGGGGACGTGGTCGACTTGATCCAGCTCGACCTCCCGCCGCAGACCCTCACCACGAAGGCGCTGTGGTGGCTGCTCCCGCCGAACCTGCTGTCGAAGGCGGCCCTCACGCCTGCGGTGATCCCGGGAGCGCTGCACGCCGCCGAGCACGCCGCGATCGGGCTGCTCCCCTTGGTGGCCACGTGCGACCGATGGGACGTCGGCGGGCTGTCGACGCCCTATCACCCGGACACCGGCGCGGCGACCATCTTCATCTACGACGGCTATCCCGGGGGCGCCGGCATCGCCGAGCGCGGGTACCGATCCGGTACGCGGCTGCTGGAGGCAACGCTCGAAACCGTTCGAAACTGCCCCTGTGCCAAGGGCTGTCCGTCGTGCGTCCAGTCGCCGAAGTGCGGCAATGGGAACGAGCCGCTCGACAAGCAGGGAGCGGTCGCGCTGCTGGCCGCGATGCTGGGCCGGACGTGGGGTTGAGCCGAGCTACGTTCGTTCGGCGAAGTCGGCCCGCCAGTCCGCCGACTCGAACGGCGCCCCGAAGTACTCCGTGAGCCGCCAGATCTTCCCGTCCCGGCACTCCATCACGGCGCACACCTCGTACCGAGCGCTCCCGTCGGGCGCGTAGTCGAAGGTGACCTCGGCGACCCACAGCTCCTCCCGGCCGATGGTCCGCCGCACGCGAAACGCCGGTGGCGTCGGATGCTCCCGGATCACCCGCATCCAGTTCACCGGACCGATCACGCGCTCACCCGACTGCGGCCACACCTCCACGAGGTCCTCGTGCAGCTGGCGCTGCGCCTCGTCGTAGTCGCCCGCCTCCAGCGCCGCCCAGTACCGCTCGACCGCCTGCCCGTTCGCGTCGGCCACGTCCTCCTCCTCGCCTCAGCCCATCCGTCGTGGATTGTCCATCTGCCGCGGGGTGGCAGGACGGCGGCGCCGCGGAACGCTCGTTCCGGGTAGGGTTCGCCGGTGGCCGTGTACGTCGCCGTCATCGGCCCCGACCCAGCCCCGCCGGAGGCCGCGGCGGCCTGCGAGGAGATCGGGCGGCTCCTGGCGGAGGCCGGCGCGGTCGTGGTCACGGGCGGGCTCGGAGGCGCCATGGAGGCCGCCTCGCGCGGGGCGGCGTCCGCGGGAGGGATCACGGTCGGACTGCTTCCCGGCACCTCCAGGGACGCCGCCAACCCCTACCTCACCGTGTCGGTACCCACCGGCATGGGGGAGGGCCGCAACGTGCTCAACGTTCGAACCGCCGACGCCGTGATCGCCGTGGCCGGCGAATACGGGACGCTGTCGGAGATCGCCTTCGCCCTGAAGACCGGCGTCCCGGTGGTGGGCTTGCGGACGTGGGAGCTGTCGAAGGAAGGGCGGGCGGTCGAGGCGTTCGTCCGCGTGGAGACCGCGGCCGACGCGGTCCGCGAAGCCCTTCGGCTGGCCGGAGCGGTCCCATGACCGAGGAGATCGCCGCCGTCGACGCGTACCGCGCGAAGACCCCTGCCACGGTCGTCGAGGTCCGCGCCGAGGGCGTCGCCCTCGACCGCACGGTCTTCTACGCGAGGGGTGGCGGGCAGCCGGGCGACACCGGTTGGCTGGGATGGCCCGGCGGGTACGTTCAGGTCGTGGACACCGTCCGAAGCGGCGGCATCCCCCTACACATGGTCGAGGGCGAGCCCCCACCCCCCGGGACGCTCGTTCAGGCGCAGATCGACTGGGAGCGTCGCCACACCCTGATGCGGACGCACACGGCGCTGCACGTCCTGTCCGGCGTGATCTGGCGCGACCACGGCGCCAAGGTGACCGGGGGAAACATGGAGCCAGGCGCGGCCCGGATGGACTTCGAGCTGGAGACGATCTCGGAACGGTTCGGTCAGGATGTCGAAGCCAGGCTGAACGAGGAGCTCGCCGCGGACCGGCTGGTGACCGTGCGGTTCCTGCCTCGCGCCGAAGCCCTAGCCGACCCGGACCTCATCAGGACGAAGGTGAACCTCATCCCGGAGCGGGTGGATCCGATCCGGGTCATCGACATCGAAGGGATCGACCGGCAGGCCGACGGGGGAACGCACGTGCGATCGACGGGCGAGGTCGGGACGGTTCACGTCGTCAAGACCGAGAACAAGGGCCGCACGTTCAAGCGGATGCGCATCGAGCTGGCCGAATGATCGAGAAGCCGAACGCGCTCGTCGTGCTGGCCCGGGGGTTCGCCAAACGGTGCGGCCGGTGTGGCCAGGACCGGCTGTTCTCGGGGTGGTTCAAGATGGCCGAACGGTGCCCCCGGTGCGCCCTCCCGTTCGAACGCGGCGAGGGCTACTGGCTGGGCGCGATGGCCGTCAACCTGGGAGCGGCGGAGCTCGCGTTCGGCCTGACGCTGCTCATCGGCGCCGTGCTCACGTGGCCGGACCCGCCGTGGATCGCGCTCACCGTCGCCGGCCTGGCGGTCAACGCGGTCATGCCGTTCCTGTTCTATCCGTTCTCGAAGACCATCTTCGTCGCCCTCGACCTCCTGCTGCTGCACGTCGGGGAGCGGGCGTGGCGAACGGATCACGAGCCGATGCCGATGTCGTCGCACGTCCGTCGACGCGCGCCGTAGCGAGGTTCCGCCCGCTACCGGAGCCAGGTCTTCACGATGGCCTTCGTGAAGTGCCAGGCGTACTTCATGCTCTTGGGCTTCTTCGACACGCCCCCGGCCCTGGCCCGGACCGTGATCGGAACCTCCTGGATCCGAAGGCGGTGGCGCATGCCCTCGATGAGCAGCTCCGACGTCCAGAACTGGTCTTGGTCCAGACGAAGGCGCTTCAGGATGTCGACGCGCACGGCCCGGTAGCCGTTCGAGACGTCCGTGATGCGTGATCCCACCATCAGCGTGACCACCCACGAGAAGAAGTGGACGCCGACGTGGCGGATGACGCTCTCGCGCTGGAACTCTCCCAGGACGCGCGACCCGTTCACCATATCCGCGTCCCCGGCGAGGATCGGCTCGACCAGCGACGGCATCTCTTCCGGCATGTGCTGTCCGTCCGCGTCCATCGAGACGCAGATCAGCGCGTTCAGCCGCTTGGCGACCTCGTAGCCCACCCTCAGAGCCAGGCCGCCGCCGCGGCGAATGGGGAGGCGGGCGACCAGGGCTCCGGCCTTTCGGGCGACGTTCGCCGTGTCGTCCTCCGAAGCGTCGTCGACCACCCCCGCCACGACGGGGTAGCCGCGGAGGGTCTCGGGCATCGCCTGGATGACCCCGCCGACGTTCTCCGCCTCGTTGTGGGCGGGCATCACCACCACGATGCGCTCCCCCGAGGGAAGGAGCGCCTGCTGCGACCAGTCGAAGGCCTCGACCGCCAGCGCCTCCACCAGGTGCCTGATCGACAGCGTCGCGGAGTCGGCCAGCGTCATCGCCCGGAACAGCAGGAGGAAGAACACGATGTTCCCGAGGACCAGGACACCGATCAGGCGCTGGCCGCCGCCCGTCCTGAAATTGAACAGGCCGAACAGAGGGTTGAACAGCGCCGGGTCCGCGGCGAGCAGGACCCCGCCGACGCTGAGGAGCCCCACCACGATCAGTGACAGGCGGGAGATGTCCCGGTTCGAGAACCGCCGGAACGTCCAGACCAGGACCCCCAGGGCGACGACGCCACCCAGCACCCGGAGGGCGATCAGCGCCTGCGGCGTCTGGGCGATCACGGCGACGCGGGGTCCACGGGCTAGGAGACCGGCATCGGGGCGCCGCGGCGCCACGTGGTCTTCGGCATGATCCCGCTCCAGATCGCCCGGTCCTTGTGGCGCGCGATCGTCTCCAGCATGGATTCGACCAGCGTCTCCGACAGGAGGTGCGGTTCCAGCCCCAGGTCGAGCAGCCGCGTGTGGATCGCGTTGTAGTAATGCTCCTCCAGCTCGACGCGCGGGTTCTCCACGTGCTCGACCCTCGCCTCGATGCCCAGCTCGCCGGCGGCCCGCTGCACGATGTCGGCCAGGTCGTTGATGGAGAACTGCTCGGTGAACTGGTTGAACACCCGGAACTCACCCTGCTGCGCGGGATTGAGGCAGGCCAGCTCCACGCAGCGGAGGGTGTCCAGGATGTTCAGATAGCCCCGGGTCTGGCCGCCCTTTCCATAGACGGTGAGCGGGTGGCCGATGACCGCCTGCAAGCAGAAACGGTTCAGCGCGGTTCCGAAGACCTCGTCGTAGTCGAAGCGAGTGGCCAGACGAGGGTCGAGCTTCGTCTCCTCGGTCTCGATCCCGTAGACCACCCCCTGGTTGAGGTCGGTCGCCCTGAGGCCCCACACCCGCGTGGCGAACTCGACGTTGGTGGAGTCGTGCACTTTCGAGCAGTGGTAGAGGCTGCCCGGGACCTTGGGATACGGAAGGACATCCGACCGGCCCTTGTGGTGGATCTCGATGTAGCCCTCTTCGATGTCGATGTCGGGCGTGCCGTACTCCCCCATCGTCCCGAGCTTGACGAGGTGCGCATCCGGCGCGATGTCGCGCATGGCGTAGAGCACGTTCAGGTTGTTGATGACGTTGTTGTAGATCGTGAAGACCGCGTGCTCCCGGGAGATCAGCGAATAGGGCGCCGACGGGATCTGCCCGTAGTGCACGATCGCCTCGGGCTGGAACTCTCGGAACACCGCCTCCACGACCGGCCATTCGCAGAGGTCTCCCTCCGAGACTCGAATCTCCGAGCCGGTGACCTCGTTCCAAGCGGCGGCCCGCGCCGGGAGGTCGTCCGCGATGGGGGTCAGCGAATCCGTGCCGGCCTCGCGATGGGCCCGGCGCCGGAAGTAGTTGTCGACCGTCCAGACCTCGTGGCCCCGGGCGGAGAAGTACATGGCGGTGGGCCAGCCCAAGTAGCCATCTCCGCCCAAGATCAGGATGCGCATGCCGATGCTCCTTCGAGTGTGAATCGCCGAGGTGGGGCCGATGTCGGCCCACCCGAGTCATCCGAGCGGACCCCATTGTAGGGACAGACCAAGCGCCGGAGCCGCGACCGACCATACCCGCGGGGCGTTGATTGGTATCCTTCCTCCGATCGCGGCACGACACCAGTGACCTCAATTTCGGAGGTGAACCTCGCATGAAGATCCTCGTCCTCGGTGGTGACGGCTATCTCGGATGGCCCACCGCCATGTACCTGGCCGACCGTGGACACGACGTCGCCGTGGTGGACAGCTTCCACCGCCGGCTGTGGGACCACGAGATCGGGGCCGACTCGCTGATCCCGATCCTTCCGCTGCAGGATCGAATCACCCTGTGGCAGAGCCTCGGGAAGAACCCGATCCGGCCATTCGTCGGCGACATCACCGACTGGGAGTTCGTCGAGCACGTGTTCCGGACCTTCGAGCCGGAGTCCATCGTGCACTACGCGGAGCATCGGGCCGCGCCGTTCTCCATGCTGTCGCGGCGCCACGCCGTGACGACCCAGGTGAACAACGTCGTGGGGACGCTGAACGTGCTCTACGCGATGAAGGACTTCGCCCCCGAATCCCACCTGGTGAAGTTGGGGACCATGGGTGAGTACGGAACGCCGAACATCGACATCGAGGAGGGATTCCTGGAGGTCACCCACAACGGCCGCACGGACACGATGCTGTACCCGAAGCGGCCGGGGTCCTTCTACCACCTGTCGAAGGTCCACGACTC
>JBHELE010000153.1:0-3389 GCA_046263235.1 Actinomycetota bacterium | reverse complement strand
AGCACGGCGTCCGCCTCCGCGATCATCCCCAGGATCCGGTGGACCTCCGGTCGAAGGGTCTCACCGTCGTCGGCCCACACGTCGACGGGCTCGTCGTCGATCAGCGGCACGGCGAGCGTGGGGAACTTCAGCGTGGTGTGCCGGGCGTGCTCGATGTGGTTCGGCGACGCGATCGTCGGAAACCACACGACCCTGCCCCCCATGGCCAGACACAGGTTGACCGCGTGCGGGTTGAGCCCTCCCACCTGGTTGTTGAGCGCTACCGCGCCGAGCACCTGCACGCCGGTGTCGTCCAGGCCGTGGCGCCGAAGGAGCGCGACGTCGGGGGCGGTGGAGTGGTGATGCGACTTGACCACGATGGCCCGGAACCCGGCCTCGGCGTAGTGCCCCGCCGCCTCCAGGATGTCGATTCGCCGGGGAAACGGCGACGGGAACGGATGGCAGTGCAGGTCGACGGCGCCGCGGAGCAGGCGGTCCAGCGCGTCGGGGGCCCTCACCCGGCGGTGCCTCCGCCACCCGACGCCGCCGCAGCGGCGTCGACGACGTCGGCCGGGGGCTCATAGCCGGGACAGGCGTAGGCCTGGAGCCCGTAGCCCATGATCCGATGAGGGTAGTACGCCGTGAGGAACGGCCGGACGTCGGGCGGCAGGGCGGCCCGCATCATCAGCCACTGCACGACCTCGACGCCCTCGGTCCCGCCGAGGCGCATCAGGTCGGCGTACGTGTACTCGGTGAGGGGCTCGGGGTCCTCGGCCACCCGCCGAAGGAACTCCCGGTCCCAGTCCTGGTGAACCGCGCCGAACGCGGTGCCGGTGAGCTGGTGGGACAGCCCACCCGTCCCCACGATCACCACCCCCAGGTCGGCCGGGTACGAGAGGACCGCTCGCCGCAGGGCCTTCCCCAGGTTCCAGAACCGCCGGGGCCGGGGGAGGGGGTGCAGGATGACGTTCGACACGAACGGGACGATCGGGTAGCGCCACCCCGACTCCTTCGTGTACTCGAGCATGGGCAGCGGAGAGATGACCCCGTGGTCGACCTCCAGCTCCTGGCTGATGGTCATGTCGAACTCGTCGGCGATCAGCGACCGCAGGATGTGCCAGCTGAAGTCGGCGTCGCCGGGGACCGGCGGGAACGCCCGCGGTCCCTGCCCCTCGTCGGCGATGGGGTACTCGTCGGCGCAGCCGATGGCGAACGAGGGATACGCGTCCAGGAAGAAGTGATCGAAGTGGTCGTTGTAGATCACGATCAGGCGGTCCGGGCGAACCTGGTCGAACCACGACGCAACCTGTTCGAACGCCCCGAACAACGGCCGCCACTCCTCCGACGCCGCCTGTCCGGCGTCGTACACGTGCTCCATGGACGGTGCGTGGGACGAGCCGATCCCGCCGATGATCCTCGCCATCTACCGCGCCTCCCGGGTCCCGGACTCCCGCATCTGCCTGCCGATCTCGACCAGCGGCGTGTCCGTGACACCGATCAACTTGACCATGGTGTAGATCGACATTCCCTGCCGCCACACCGCGATCCAGTCCCGCCGCCGGATGAGGTCCTTCTCGTCGTCGGTCAGATCGAACTGATCCATCCACGTCTCTTCGTCCGCCGCGAACAGGGCCCGCTGCTCCTCGTGCTTGAGCGAGTAGGCCGCCTTGTTCAGCCGGAGCCCCCGGCGGCTGGTGTCCTCGTCGAACAGGTCCAGCTCGGGCGGGAGGTCCGTCGGCTGCACCTCGGCCAGGCGCCGCAGATAGTCCTGCGGCAGCTCGTCGGTGGCCGTCACCACGCGCTCACCGGTCCCACGCCACGTGCAGGTGGAGGGGACGGCGAAACTCCCAGCCGCTGAACTCCGGCGGCCGGTCCTCCACCAGCCTCAGGTTCGGCAACCGCTCCAGCAGGACCCGGAACGCCGCTCGCATCTCGTAGCGCGCCAGCCAGGCACCCACGCAGTGATGGCTGCCGATGGCGAAGGCCAGGTGGGCCCCCTCGTTGCGGTGGATGTCGAATCGATCCGGGTCGGTCCAGTGACGCTCGTCGCGGTTCGCGCTCGACACCACCGCCGCGACCAGGGCGCCCTCCTCGAGGTCGACCCCGGCCAGGGCCGTGGGGCGGGTGGTCTGGCGCGTCGACGTTCCCACGGGCGAATGCCACCGGAGGCACTCCTCCACGGCCGGCTTGATGAGGTTCGGTTCCGCCCGAACCTCCGACGCCTGGTCGGGATGCGACAGCAGCGCGGCCAGCCCGATCCCGACGGCGTCGCCGGGCTCCTGCATGCCGCCGACGATCATCACCTTGAGGTTCGCCTGGATCTCGTCTCTGGTGAGCCGCTGACCGTCCACCTGGGAGTGGAGCATGCGCGACAGGATGGAGTCGTCGGGCTCCTCCTGGAGCCGGTCGAGGATCGGCCCGATCGTCTCGTTGACGCTGGCGCTGGCGGCGTCGGCCACGGCCTGCTTCTTCGGGTCCTGCTCGAAGTTCGCGGCGCCCACCGCCAGATCGGCGAACCACTGCCGGAGGGTCTCCTCGGGCAGGTCGCCGCGCCCGAGGACGGTCGTGAGGGTCCGGACCGAAAGCGGCTCGCAGAACTCGTGCACGACGTTCGCTGTCCCGCGGTCGACGAGGCCGTCGAGGAGCTCGTGCGCGATCGGCTCGATCACCGCGGCCGCGTACGGCCGGACCGACCCGGGCCGAAACGCGGGCTCGATGATCGAGCGGATGCGGGCATGGTACGGGCCTTCCGACCCTAGCAGGTTCTTGCCGAAGGTCCGGTTCAACGTGGAGGGCTCGGTCTCGCCGGTGAACACGTCGGGGTGCAGGTCGACGTGCTCGACGTCGTCCCACCGGGTGACCAGCCACAGCCCGACCGCCTCGACCCAGCTCACCGGTTCGTGGTCGCGAAGCCGGGCGTACACCGGGTAGGGATCCGCCTCCAGGTCCTCGACCGTGACCGATGCGCCGATGGTGGTCTCGAGGCTCACGTGCCTCCCTCCACTCCCTGGTACGCCATGACGTGATCGGCCGCTTCGCCAATGATGCCGCGCGCGTCCGTCCGTTGCTTGGTCAGGTACGAACCGAGCTGTTCGATGCTCTCGGTCAGCGTCCTCGGGCCGTCGGTGATGACGGCGCTGGTCATCTCCACGGCCCACGCTCCCGCCAGCAGGAAGCGGGCCACGTCGAGCCCATCGCGGGCGCCGTTGGTGCCGATGAGCGGGAAGTCGCGGCCGAGCGCCCCGCGGGCCTTCGCCACCCACCGCAGCGTCAGCGGGAGCGACCACGCGCCCCCGATCGCGCCGAACGTGCGGAGCACCGGCCGCCGGGTCTCGAGGTCGGGGAGGAACGCCAGATGGCGCCCGGCCAGGCAGACCACGTCGGCGCCGGCGTCCCGCGCCGCCCGGGCC
>JBHELE010000152.1:0-2801 GCA_046263235.1 Actinomycetota bacterium | reverse complement strand
GTTGGCGCCGGAGCAGGTTCGGCTGGTGCCGGTGGCCGACCGCCATGCCGCCCACGCCCGGTCGCTTGCGGCTCGCTTGACGGACCGCGGCCTTCGGGCCACCGTCGACGACTCCCGGGAGACCGTGCCGAAGAAGATCCGGGCTGCGGAGCTCATGAAGGTCCCGTACACCCTGGTGGTGGGGGACCGGGAGATCGAGGCGGGTACGGTGGCCGTGAGGACCCGCGTGGGGAAGGAGACCCGGGGGGTCCCGTTCGAACCGTTCGTGGACGCCATCGCGGAGGAGGCCTCGATGCGGTCGTTGGAGGGCGTCGAGCCTTTGTCGCTCGTGCCGGCCCCGTAGAGGTTCGGTTGGAGCGGCTCTGGGCGCCCTGGCGGATGGCCTACATCGAGGAGTCGACGTCGGCCGAACCCGAAGGGTGCATCTTCTGCGACAAGCCGGCGGCGGGTGACGATGAGGGCAACCTGATCGTCGCCCGGGCCGGGCGAGCCTTCGTGATGCTGAACGCGTTTCCGTACAACCCCGGCCACCTATTGGTCGCGCCGTTTCGACACGCTGCCGACCTGGATGATCTGGAGCCCGAAGACGCGGCGGAGGCGTCCCAGCTGCTGGCTCGGGCGGTCCGTGCGCTCAAGGACGCCACCTCCCCGGACGGGTTCAACATCGGGATGAACCTGGGCCGGGTGGCCGGGGCGGGGGTGCCCGGCCATGTCCACTGGCACGTGGTGCCACGGTGGAACGGAGACACGAACTACATGGCGACCGTCGGGGAGACCAGGGTCCTCCCCGAGATGCTGCACGACACGTACGCGAAGCTCGTCACGCGGTTCTGAAATGGTTTGATGCCCCGTTCCTTGCGAGAGGGAGTCGCTTTGGGTCATCCTGAACGGCTTCTGCACCATCGAGGAGGGGACGTGCTCAGGAAGGGCGCGATAGGCATCGTCCTGATGTTGAGTGCGCTCACCGTGGCGGCGGCCCCTCCTCCGATCCCGCCGATCGTTGAGATCGTTGCCGGCCTTCTAGCGGCCCCGGCAGGACCGCCGCTGCCCACGACCAGCCACTACATGCAGACGGCGGATCCGGACGTCACCTATGACATGGGGTGTGAGGTCG
The DNA here is from genome assembly GCA_046263235.1 of Actinomycetota bacterium. GTDB lineage: Bacteria > Actinomycetota > UBA4738 > UBA4738 > UBA4738 > JBHELE01. The sequence continues at coordinate 1,687 of JBHELE010000152.1, read as the reverse complement.
GGCGGGGTGCCGAGACGGGAACCCAGCCGCGGTCTGGCCTGATCGTCCTGGCGTTCGGCATGCCGGTGTCGTTCGGCGGAGGGAAGTACGGTGCGTCGCTGTTCGGCGGACGGGACCGCCGGACCACCGAGATCGGGACGGCCGCCGAGGAGATGGCCCACGGTTTCTGGGCCTGCACCGCGGGATTCGGACCGAGGCTGACGATCGCCGTCGGCACGTCGAACTACGGCCGGCACGTGACCTTCGAGCATGGCCGGGCGTGGGGCGAGATGGTCAACCGAGCCAACGCGACCCTTCGCCACAGGGGCTGGAACCTCCAGGTCGAGATCGTCGGCGCCAACGACATCGAGATTTCCTGGAGCAGTCCGAAGACCGCGCGCCGGTGGCTGGACGGGTATGACCGGGCCACGGACCATCCGCTCGTGAACTTCGGTGACGCCGCCGGTTGCCCGCCGGCCGGGGGGTCGTGCGGAACGTCGGCGCATCCCGAATGGGAGCAGGCGGACGTCTGGGAGATGGCCTGGGGACATCCGCCGGCCGTGCCGCTGCCGGAGATCTACCGCAACGACGGCATGATGGCGGAGCAGTGGCACCAGGTGGCCCGGTTCGGCGTTCGCCATCGCGAATCGCTGATGCGGTTCAGGGGCGCGATGACCCAATACGCGGCGTGCCGCGAGGCGGGGTGCGACGAGTCCACCGACAACACCCCTGCGCAGGGGTGGACGCAGCTGACCGACGCTCTCAACGCCACGGACGACACCGCGCAGACGCCGGCGTTCTCGACGGACATCTCGTGGAGCACCGCGGTGCATGGCTCGAAGACGGCCGGCGGCCATGACGGCCTGCTGCCGCGCGACGCGGCCTGGCCGGCCGGAGTCTTTGCCGACGGTGAATACCCCTCGAGCGAGTACGTGTTCGCCAATCGGTGGACCGGGACGATCGGCGGGCGACACGTCACCGTCTACGCCGGCTCGCACGCCGCCGATCCGAACCAGGGCGTCCTCTTGATGATGACGGTGTCGCTCGATCTCACTCGGGTTCGGGCGACCGCGTACACGAGTCCAACCCCGGTCGGGTCGCTATGGATCTCCGGCCGGCACGGTGGGACGTTGGGCCTGCGGGCGAACGACGACAGTCGGTTGCGGTTCGACCTGAGCGATCGCTCGTTCGAGCGGTAACCGCCCGGCGTCGCGGACGCTACTCCTCCCGCTCCCGCTTCTGCTCGGCGATGACCTTCTCCGCGAGATGTGACGGGACCTCTTCGTAATGGTCGAACGTCATCGTGAAGGCGCCGCGGCCACCGGTCGTCGAGCGGAGGTCGATGGCGTACCGGGTCATCTCGGCCTGCGGGACCAGGGCCCGGATTCGTTGCTTGCCCGACCCAGTCGACTCCATCCCGAGGATGCGTCCGCGTTTCGAGTTGAGGTCGCCGATGACGTCGCCGGTCATCGTTTCGGGAACCAGGACCTCCACGCGCATGATCGGCTCCAGCAGGTTGATGCCCGCCTTCTGCGCGGCGTCCCGAATGGCCAGCGATCCCGCGATTTGAAAGGCCATGTCCGAGGAGTCCACCGTGTGGTACTTCCCATCGACCAGCGTCACCCGAACGTCGACCATCGGGTTCCGGGTCACCACGCCCTCGCTCATCGTCTTGACGAGGCCCTTCTCCACCGACGGGATGAACTGG
>JBHELE010000151.1:0-7780 GCA_046263235.1 Actinomycetota bacterium | reverse complement strand
GCTGCTCCACCAGACCGTGATCGGGCAGGAGGCGAAGCGGCAGATGGAGCTGGCCGGCGAGCAGCCAGACGTGGTCGTGGGGTGCGTCGGCGGGGGGTCGAACTACGCTGGCCTGGCCTACCCCTTCATGCAGGATCGGCTTTCCGGGAAGACCCAGACTCGTTTCATCGCCACGGAGCCGGCCGCGTGTCCCACGCTCACGAAAGGGTCGTACGCCTACGACTTCGGAGACACGGGCGAGATGACGCCGCTGGTGCCCATGTACACGCTGGGCCACACGTTCGTCCCGGCCCCGGTCCACGCCGGCGGCCTTCGCTACCACGGCGACGCGCCGTCGCTGTCGGCCCTGGTGAAGCACGGCCACATGGAGGCGCGCGCGTTCACCCAGAACCAGGTGTTCGAAGCCGGTGTGCAGTTCGCCCGGACCCAGGGCATCATCCCCGGTCCGGAGCCGAACCACGCCATCCGCGCCGCCATCGACGAGGCGATCGACGCTCGGGAGAAGAACGAGGAGCGGGTCATTCTCATCGGGCTGTCCGGCCACGGGCACTTCGACATGCAGGCCTACGACGACTACCTGCACGAGCGGCTGCCCGAGGTCGAGTTCGAGGACGAAGCGCTGCGAGCCGGGCTGGCGCACGTACCGGACGTACCCATCCCGGAGTAGTGCCCGAGGACTACGGGCCGTCGACGTACGGCGACCGCATCGCCGACGTCTACGACCAGTGGTTCAGCGTCCCGGTCGACACGGACGACGCCGTGGCATTCCTGGCCGACCAGGCGGGGTCCGGACCGGCCCTCGAGCTCGGGATCGGAACGGGTCGCCTGGCCATCCCGCTGAAGGAACGCGGGGTGGAGATCCATGGGCTCGATTCGTCCGAAGCCATGGTGGCGAAGCTCCGCGAGAAGCCCGGCGGCGCCGACATCCCCGTCGTGATGGGCGACTTCGCCGACGTCCGGGTCGAGGGGCGGTTCCGGTTGATCTTCGTCGCGTTCAACACGCTGTTCGGGCTGCTGAGCCAGGACGATCAGGTGCGCTGCTTCCGGAACGCGGCCGAGCACCTCACCGAGGACGGCGTGTTCGTCATCCAGGCGTTCGTGCCGGACCTGACGCGGTTCGACCGGGGCCAGCGGGTTCAGGCCGAAGCGGTCGGGACGGACTCCCTCGTGATCGGGGCGGACGAACACGACGCGGTGCATCAACGCGTCCGCAGTCTCCACGTCGTCCTGACCGAATCGGAGACACGCCTGTATCCGGTCCGGATCCGCTACGCCTACCCGTCGGAGCTCGACCTGATGGCCCGCCTTGCCGGGCTTCGCTTGCGGAACCGCTGGGAGGATTGGACGAAGACGGCCTTCACGCCGGCCAGCCCGCAGCACATCTCGGTCTACGGTCGGGAGCCCTGAGCCGAGACCTGTTCCAGTCGGTTCGCCAGGAACCGGCGATCGACCGGATTGGTCGCCAGCTCGAGCGCCCGGCCGTACGCCTCCCACGCCTCTTCTGGCCGGCCCAGCCGCCGAAGGAGATCCGCCCGGGCGGCGTGAAACAGGTGATAGTGGTCCAGGTCGTCCCGCAACCGCTCGACCAGCGGAAGGCCCGTCCCGGGGCCGTCGGCCATCGCCACGGCCACCGCCAGGTTGAGCTCGACCACGGGCGTCCGGGCCATGCGCGCCAGTCGGGCGTACAGGCCCACGATCTGGGGCCAGTCGGTGTCGCCGGCCTGGCGAGCCTCGGCGTGAAGGGCGGCGATGGCCGCCTGCAGCTGATAGACGCCTGGGCGGCCCAGCTGCATGGCGCGATGGATCAGCGCGATGCCTTCGTCGATCATCGCCGAGTCCCACCGCGACCGGTCCTGATCCTCGAGCAGAACCAGGTCGCCGGACGAGCTGAGGCGAGCGTCACGGCGCGAATGGTGGAGGAGCATCAGCGCCAGCAGTCCGATGACTTCGGGTTCGGCCGGCATCAGCTCGAGGAGGACGCGGGTCAGTCTGATGGCCTCGTCGCAGAGGTCGCGGCGGATGAGCGAATCCGCTTCGGTGGCGGCGTAGCCCTCGTTGAACACGAGGTACAGGACGGCCAAGACCGCGTCCAGCCGCTCCGGCAGGGCATCCGCCGGCGGTACGCGATACGGGATGGACGCGTCACGGATCTTTCGCTTCGCGCGAACGAGGCGTTGCGCCACGGTGGCCTCGGACGTGAGGAACGCCCGGGCGATCTGTCTCGTGGTGAGCCCGCCCAACGTTCGAAGCGTCAGCGCGATCCGGGCCTCCTGCGCCAGCGCTGGATGGCAGCACGTAAAGATCAGCCGCAGTCGGTCATCGGGGATCACGCCCATCTCGGCCTCCTGGCCGGGGTCCGGCTCCAGCGCCGCCAACTCGGCGAGCGTCTCGGTCTTCGCGCGGAGCGTCCGCTCGCGACGCAGCCGATCGATGGCCTTGTTCCGGGCCGTGCGGGTGATCCATGCGCCCGGGTTGTCGGGGACGCCATCGGATGCCCATCGCTCCGCCGCGACGGCGAAGGCCTCCTGCACCGCCTCCTCGGCCAGGTCGAAGTCCCCGAGGATCCGGATCAGCGTGGCGACCGCCCGCCCGGATTCCTCCCGAAACGTGCGCGCGACGACGTCCCGCGACTCGCCCGGACCTACGGTGTCATCCTCTCCGTCTCGAAGATCGGACGAACCTCGATGGTCCCGCCCCGCGCCGCGGGAATCCGCGAGGCGGCCCCGATGGCCTCGTCGAGGCTCTCCACCTGCACGAGGTAGTAGCCGCCAAGCTGCTCCTTCGTCTCCGCGAACGGGCCGTCGGTCGTGAGCGTCTTCCCGTCGCGGACCTGAACGGACGTGGCCGCGGCCGTCGGATGAAGCGGCTCGCCCGCCAGGTACCAGCCCTTCTCGCGCAGCCAGTCGGTGTACTCGTCGTACAGCTTGAACTCCTGGGCCTGCTCCTCGGGCGAGAACGTCCCCCACTGCCGTTCGTCGCCGTAGATCAGCAGCATGTACCGGGCCATTCGTTCGACCTCCCTCCGCTCGCGCGGCCCCCGTGGCCGCCCTCACCATACCGACGAACGCCGGATCAGAAAATCGACGGGTGAGGAAGGGCCATACAATCCGGCTGAAGCCAAGCGGGAGGGAGGAGGCATGCGCGGCTTGATGCAGGAAGACCAGCTCATCCTGACCCGCATCCTCGAGCGCGCCACGACGTTCCACGGGCGCCAGGAGATCGTGACGAAGACGCCGACCGGCAACCACCGCGAAACGTACGAAGACCTGGGCGACCGGGCCGCTCGCCTGGCGAACGCGCTCGAGGGCCTGGGCGTCGGGCCGGGCGACCGCGTGGGGTCGTTCGGATTCAACTCGTTCCGCCACCTCGAGCTGTACTTCGGCGTTCCATGCATGGGATCGGTCCTGCACACCCTGAACATCCGCCTCCATCCGGATCAGGTCGCGTGGATCGCGAACCACGCGGAGGACAAGGTCGTGTTCGTCGATGATCTCCTGGCGCCCGTATTCGCGAAGATCGCGCCGCAGCTCACGTCCGTCGAGCACATCGTGGTCATGGGCGAGGGTGACCGGGCGGACCTGGGCGACAACGCGCTCGACTACGAAGCCTTGGTGGCCGAAGCGTCCCCTCGGTTCGACTGGCCGGAGCTCGAGGAGCTCGACGCCTGTGTCCTCTGCTACACGTCCGGAACGACCGGCAACCCCAAGGGCGTCCTGTACTCCCACCGGTCGATGGTCATGCACACGTACATGTGGGGGCTCTCCGAGGGCATCGGCGTCACCACGCGCGACGCGATCCTGCCGGTGGTGCCGATGTTCCACGCCAACGCGTGGGGTGCGCCCTACGCCGCGGCGTTCGCCGGCGCGAAGCAGGTGTTCGCCGGGTCGTTCAGCGCGGACCCCGCCTCGCTGTGTGACCTGATCGAGCAGGAGAACGTCACCGTTGCCCTGGGCGTCCCGACGGTGTGGATCGGGCTGTTGCAGTACCTCGACCAGAACCCCAGAGACCTCGCGTCGCTGCGGTACGTCACGGCTGGGGGATCGGCCGTTCCGAAGTCGATGATCGAGAAGTTCCATGACCTGCTCGGCGTGGAGCTAGTCCAGGGATGGGGCATGACGGAGACCGGACCGGTCGCGTCCCTGTCCCAGCTCCCGCCGGAGCTGGACGACCTTCCGCAGGACGAGAAGTACCGGATGCGGGCGAAGGCGGGCCGAGTGGTGCCCGGCATCCGCTTCAGGGTCGTCGCCGATGATGGGACCGAGGTCCCCTGGGACTCGAAGTCGATGGGCGAGATCCAGGTGAAGGGCAACTGGGTGGCCAGCGCCTATTTCAGGGACGACGATCCGTCGCGCTTCGTCGACGGGTGGCTGCGCACCGGCGACGTCGCGGTCGTCGACGAGCATGGGTTCCTGCAGCTGGTCGACCGCACCAAGGACCTCGTGAAGTCCGGCGGTGAGTGGATCTCCAGCGTGGATCTCGAGAGCGCGCTCATGGGCCATCCCGCCGTCCTCGAGGCGGCGGTCATCGGCGTCCCACACGCGAAATGGTCCGAACGCCCGCTGGCGTGCGTCGTGCTGAAGGCGGACCAGCGGGCCACGAAGGAAGACCTGATCGAGTTCCTGAAGCCGCACGTGGCCAGCTGGTGGCTCCCCGACGACGTGGTGTTCGTGGAGGAGATCCCGAAGACGAGTGTCGGCAAGTTCGACAAGAAGGTGCTTCGGGAGGACTTCAAGAACTACGAGCTACCCGAGCGCGGCTAGCGCTCAACACCCGGATTCGTCGGGCAGCAACGGTCGAAAGACCAGGTGGTAAACCTCGTCACCGCTCCGCCACGGCGTCAGCTGGTTCGCGTCCTGGGCGAGGGGTCGCAGCGCTTCCAGATCGCTCCCCTCGACCACTCCGCAGCGGACGTCCGGTTGTCCCTTCACCGGCGTGCCGAACGATGACAGCGGCGTCGATACGGGCCACGCCTTCTCTTCCTGCGGAAGCTCTTCTCCGCCTTCGGGAAACTCGGGCATGACGAAGACCCGAAGGCCGGCGAACCGGAACGGCTCTTCGGCCGTGACCGATCCCTTCGGCAACCACGGCTCGAGGTTCCCGAGCTTCTCGTCGAACGCGCGGAGCTCCTGGTGCGCCGGATCACCTTCGTGCAGGGCGTCCACGGTCGTGACATGTCGATAGCCGTCGGCGATCACCGTAAACGTGGTGCTCGGGGCGTCGATCACGGTGGGGTTGTCGTGGTGACGGTCGGGTCCCTCCAGGCCGGCGGCCCGGGCGGCCTCGAGGATCGCCTGCACGCCCTCCTCGGTAACGGAGCGGACCTGCAGGTTCGGAAGCGCCGGACCGGGATAGATCTCGATCTGGGCTCCGGTGATCACCACCCTGCCGTCGCCGAACAGCGAGAACCCCGGAATCTGCAGGAGACGCGCCTCGGCCGGCACGAATCCCCCGCCGACCTCGACGCGCAAGACGAGCTGATCCGCACCGTCGGGGTGGGCGATGCCGGCGTCGCCGCCGGGCCGAGAGTCGTCGCCGGAGCGCCCTCCGGAGATCCCGGCACATGCCCCCGAGGTCACGATGATGACGGCGCCGACGAGCCCGAACATGGTGGATCTCACCCTCATGCGCCGTTCGACGAAGCCTGAACGCGGAAAGGTTCCCGCCGCCGGCGCGCGACCGAATGCTACGACGGCGCGGTTTTGGGAAAGAAGTTTCCTCGACCGCGGCTCCCAGGTACTTGCACTCGACGGGGTGGTACCCGAGAGTGCACGACAGCGAAGGAGAAAGGAGAAAACCTTGGCTCGAGATCGAGGATTCGGTGGAGACGTCCGCGGAGGGATCAGGACGATCCTGTTGGTGGCGGCGGTGATCTTCTTCATCATCTCCATGGCCACCGACACGAACCCGGCCGACTGGCTCACTCTCGGGTTGATCTTCCTCACGGTCGGCCTGATGAGCGACACGCTGGACCTTACGTTCCGCAAGAAGTGGGAGTAGGCGGCACGGTTCCGGGTTGCTGCGCAGCTGACTACAGGTAGCTGCGCAGCTCCCACAACTCCGGATAGAACCGCTTCTCCAAGGTGGTCTTGAGGTACGCGGCTCCCGTCGACCCGCCGGTGCCCGTCTTCGCGCCGATCTGGCGCTCGACCATCAGGACGTGGCGCTGCCGCCACGCCGCGATGTTCGCATCGTGTTCGAGGAGCGACTCCGCAACGGCCCACAGATCGGTGTAGCCACGGTCGGACCACGCCATCTTCAGCAGGCTCTCCCGCCTGGCCTCCGGGTCGTCCGCCGGCATGGGGTATCCGTGCTCCGCCAGCAGGTGGCAGAACGCGTCCCACACGGTTGGGTGTTCCATCCGGCTCTCGAGGCGCCCTCGCTCCTCCGGGGAGTCGCCCAGGCGCCGGGCCACGCCGGGCTCCTTCAGTCCGGAGATCGCCTCCATCTCGCGGAACTGCACGGACTGGAACCCGCTGGCCGGGGCGAGGTTCTGCCGAAACTCCAGGAAATCCTGGGGCGACATCGTCTCCAGCACCGGGATCTGCTGGATGAGGACCCGCTCGATCGAGTGGACCCGTCGCAGATAATGCCGGGCTCGTCGGGTGTCGCCGGCGAACAGGGCGTCACGGATCGCTTCCAGCTCGAACACGAGCTCCTTGAACCACAGCTCGTAGACCTGGTGGATCACGATGAACAGCAGCTCGTCGTGGGCTTCCGGCGAGGACAGCGCGGTTTGCAGCGAGAGGAGATCCGGCAGCCGCAGATAGGTCCCGTAGGACAGCTCGCGGTCGGCCTCGCCGAATCGCGGCGTCGGCGGGTGCGTCGGTTCGGATTCGTGGTGAGAGATCGGATGCCCCCCGGTGATCGACGTTCCGAGCAAGCTTACTCGGCGGTGCGGCCCGGAACGGGAGCCCGGTAGAGTGACCCGCATGGACCGGGTCGACGTGCTCGACGTCGAGGCGCTCTACACGGACGAGGAACGCATGGTTCGCGACACGCTCCGGGAGTTCGTTCGCGAACGCGTCATGCCCGGCATCGAGGAGTGGTTCGAGCAGGGGTATTTCCCGAAGGACGTCATTCCGGAGCTCGGCAAGCTGGGCCTGCTCGGCATGCATCTCGACGGCTACGGATGCGCGGGGACGAACGCCGTCAGCTATGGAATCGCGTGCATGGAGCTCGAGGCGGGCGACAGTGGGATGCGCAGCGCCATCTCGGTCCAGGGGTCGCTGTCCATGTGGCCCATCTGGAGGTACGGGTCGGAGGAGCAGAAGCAGGAGTGGCTTCCCCGGATGGCTGCCGGCGAGATCGTGGGGTGCTTCGGGCTTACCGAGCCTGACTTCGGAAGCGATCCGGCTGGGATGCGAACGTCGGCTCGGCGCGACGGGTCGGACTGGATCCTCTCCGGCACGAAGATGTGGATCACGAACGGGGGCATCGCCGACGTGGCGATCGTGTGGGCTCGCACGGACGACGGCATCCGGGGATTCATCGTCCCTCGCGAGACGCCCGGGTTCTCGACGAGGGACATCGAGCGAAAGCTCTCCCTTCGGGCCTCGGTGACGTCCGAGCTCGTGTTCGACGAGTGCCGTCTTCCAGACGACGCGGTACTGCCCGGGGTGCGCGGCATGAAGGGGCCGCTGTCCACGCTGAACGAGGCTCGGTTCGGGATCGTGTGGGGCTCGATGGGCGCGGCCCGCTCGTGCTACGAGACGGCGCTCGAGTACGCGACCTCCAGGGTGCAGTTCGGCAGGCCGATCGGGTCGTTCCAGCTCACCCAGCG
>JBHELE010000150.1:0-3859 GCA_046263235.1 Actinomycetota bacterium | reverse complement strand
CTGTCCGCCGGGCCGCGCTATCCAACAACACCCAGAACGACCCCGGAAAGAGCAGGGCCAGCACCAAGCCGGGAACGCCCCCGCTGCTTCCCAAATCGAGCGACCGCTCCGGCGTCTGTCGGATCACGGTCGCGAACCCCTCGGCGTGCACGACGTGGTCCTCGACTGGGCCCGGACCCAGAAAGCCGTGCGCCCGGGCGTCGGCCAGGACCCGCCCCAGGTCCTCTCGCCGATCTAGCGTGGCAGCCGTACTGCCGCCCCCGTCACGACGCGGGGGGCGCGGGGAGAATCACGACGCGGCGCCGCGGCTCCTCCCCCTCCGAGGCGGTCGTGACACCCTCCATCTCGTTGACCGTGTCGTGGACGATCTTCCGGTCGGCCGGCGTCATCGGCTCCAGCACCCGCCGAGTCCCCGTCGCCCGCACGTCGGCGGCCACCTGTTGCGTGAAGCGCTCCAGCGCTTCCCGGCGTCGTTCCCGGTATCCCGCCACGTCCACGACAATGCGACCGGTACGGCCGCCCGTCTGCCGTTGGACAGCCGTACGCGTCAGCTCCTGCAGGGCGGCCAACGTCGACCCCTTCGGCCCGATGAGCAGTCCCAGGTCCGGACCCGTCACGTCGATCTCGACCGTGTCGTCATCGATCAACCTGACGTCCACCGAGGCCCCGGTCCCGAATCGGTCGACCAAACCCGCGACGAACGACCGCGCCAGCTCAGCCTGCTCTTCCAGCGTCGCGTCCTCGTCTTCGCCCTTCTCCACGTTCGTCCCGCTCACCGTTTCGCCCCCTCCATTGCTCCCGCTCGCGGACCCTGCAACGGACTCGCCGTTCGCACCGCCGCCACCAGCCGAACGCGCCTCGTCGTCGTCGGTCCCCGACGCCAGCGTGCCGCGGCGTCGCCGCCGATCACGCCGCTCTTCCTTCGGCCGCGGCTTGGTCGGGCGAACGCGGGCCCGAACGCGAGCCTCCGACCGAAGTCGGCCGAACAGCCCCAGGCGCGCCTCCTCGAGCACCTCGAACTCAGCGTCGAGCTCGTCCACACCCAGCTGGTCGAGGGCCAGCTCTTTCGCTTCCTCAACCGTACGGCCAGTGGTCTCCACCCACTCCACGACCTACCGCCCCCGGCGCGACTTCTTCACGGGCCGGCGAGCGCCGGATTTCGACGGCACCCCCTTAGCCTTCCCGTTGGCACCGCCACTGCTCGGTCGTGACCCGCGTTGCTTCCCACCGGCCGGGTGTGCAGACCGGTCCTTCCCGGCCTTCTCGGCCCCTTTCTCCTCTCCCTTCGACCCTCCTTCCTCCTTGGCGGGCCGGGGCGGCTTCGTGTCGACCCTGGTGGCTGCCTCCTCCTTTCCAGCCGGGAGCAGCGTCGGGTCGAGCTTGTAGATCAGCGCCTGTTGGCCGATGCGGAACGCATTGGAGACGAGAAAGTAGACGTTCAGGCCGGCGGGAAGCGTAACGCCGAAGATCAGGTACATGAGCGGGTAGATCTTCGTCATCCGCTGCATCGACTGCATGTACGGGTTGTCGGACGCAGGATCCGAGGGGGGATTCCGTCGCGTGATCTGGCGTTGCTGGTAGTACCCAGTCGCGACCACCCCGGCGATGAGGACGAAGTACGGGAGGCCGGTGAGGAAGGAGTCCTTGAGGGCCTCGGTGGCAGTTTTTGCCAGGTCCATCCCGAAGTCCCGCATCGTCCGGGCCCCGTCCAAAACCTGGAACAGCTCGCTGTCCGGTGACAGGTACTTCGGGGCGAACGTGCCATCGGGACCGCGCGACGTCAGACCGAACAGGATCCGGTACATGATGAAGAAGACCGGGGCTTGGACCAGCATCGGCAAGCACCCGCCGAATGGCGTGACATTGCGCTCCTTGAAGAGCGCCATCGTCTCCTCTGACTGCTTCTGCCGGTCGTTCTTGTACTTCTGCTGAATTCGGCGGATCTCCGGCTGGAGCTTCGACATCGCCGCCATCGAGCGCGTCGCCTTCGCGGTCAGCGGGAAGCACAGGAGCATCACCGCGAGCGTGACCAAGGCGATGGCGAGGCCGTAGGACGGGACGAGCTCGTAGAAGAAGTTCAAGAGGCCGGCGATGCCATCGAAGAGGGCGTCGAACATCAGGGAATCCTCATTCCGGGACCGGGTCGAATCCCTGGCCGCCCCAGGGGTGGCAGCGGCTCAGGCGACGGATGATCAGCCAAGAACCCTTGACGGCACCGTGGCGCTCGACGGCCTCCAGGCCATAGGTGGAGCAGCTGGGAACGTGCCGACACGGCGATGGACGCCCGCGCTGTACCGCCTGGTACGCGCGCAGGGCCAAGGTCAGGAGGTGAGCGGGCGGTGTCAACCGGCATCCCCCGGCACGGGTCGCGGTCGCGTCGCCACCCCTACGGGCAGGGCCTCCAGTGCTTCGCTCACGATGGCTCTCAATTCTTTGGATGACAAGGCGGCGGCCGGCGGGGCCGCGCCAATCGCATAGGCACCGGGCCCGAGCCCGAGCTCCGAGACGATGGCCCGAAGTCGGCGACGCAGCCGGTTCCTCACGACGGCCCCACCGACCCTGCGGCCGATCGCGTACCCGACCCGCGGCGGCTCCGCCTCCGGGCCTGGCACCCACGTTACCGTGATCGGGCCCTTCCGCACCCGATGCCGGGACCGCCGCAGCTCGGCGAAGGTCGCCCGGTCGCGAATCCGCCAGGTCAAGCCGACAGGCGCGCCCGCCCCTTGCGTCGCCGAGCCTTCAGGATCGCTCGACCTGCCCGCGTCGACATGCGATGACGGAAGCCGTGGTTCCTGGCCCGCTTTCGGTTGTTCGGCTGAAACGTCCGCTTCACGCATGGCCTCCTCGTCACCCGTTGCATGCCCGCGGGGCCGGGGCTGCCCTGGCCGGGCCAGGCTAAAACGACCGTCGCATATTTTCCAGGCGACGGTGTGCGCCGCCGCGGCCCGGTGCTACCGTGCCGTCTTCACCGCTCTCGTCCAGCAAACGATCCGGTCGACGCGTCGTTCTTCCCCCCGTCTCCGGTTCGGGACCGGGAGCGGAAGGGCCGGTCCGTAGGGTTGTCCACACCTGTGGACCATGTTGGGGATCCACCTGAGGGGGGGCAGGGGCTGGTGACGAACGCCGAGCAGCTCTGGAGGTCCTGCGCGGAGGCGCTTCAGGACCACGTGTCCGACGCGACCTGGAAGACGTGGTTCGAGGGCATCACCCCGGTGTCGGCCGCCGACGGGTATCTCCGCCTGGCCGTCCCCAGCGCACTCGTCAAGGAACGCCTCGAAGGCCGGTACCTGCCGCTCTTGGAACACGCCGCCTCGGTGGCGGCCGGCGAGGCCGTGGCCATCGCGGTCGATGTGCAGACCGAGAGCCGTGGCCAGCTGGTCGCAGTTGCCGACAGCCAGGACGACGACGGCCGACCCATATCGGACGGGCAAGGAAGCGCGCTCCCCACCCTGACCCCGCCCGCCGAGGCGTACTCCATCCGGCCGGACCCACCGCTGAACATTCGTTACACCTTCGACACCTTCGTGATAGGCACTTCTAACCGTTTCGCCCACGCCGCCGCGCTCTCGGTCGCGGAAACTCCCGCCAAGTCTTACAACCCGCTCTTCGTCCACGGCGGGGCCGGCCTCGGCAAGACCCATCTGTTGCAGGCGATCGGGAACTACGTCCGGCAACACTTCCCGGCCCGCCCCGTTCGCTACGTCACCACCGAGACGTTCACGAACGAGTTCATCGACGCCATCCGAGCCAACACCAAACCAGCGTTCAAACGCCGGTACCGGGACTGTGGAGTTCTCCTCGTCGACGACATCCAGTTCCTCGAGAACAAGGAAGGGACCCAGGAGGAGTTCTTCCACAC
>JBHELE010000149.1:0-2727 GCA_046263235.1 Actinomycetota bacterium | reverse complement strand
CTATAGGCGGTCAGGTTTCCGAACCTCCGTCGCCAATCGCGGTGCGCCGGACCCAATTCCGTGTTGCCTTAACCGGCGCCTAGAGGTAACTTGCGAGTTGCAAGTGACATCTCGAAACGTCAGCACGGAGGAGGCCAGGCGATGGCTGTACTGGAAGGGCTTCAACCGGAGATTCAGACGGTGGCTACCTCGGTGGGGCGCTCGGTGGTCGGCATCGGCGATCGGTGGGCCCACGGGTCCGGCGTCGTGATCGCCGACGGAAAGGTCCTCACCAACGCGCACAACCTTCGCGGCGAGACCGTCGCCGTAACGTTCCACGACGGTCGGCAGGCCGAAGGCTCGGCGCTGGGCGTGGACGCCGACGGCGACCTGGCGGTGGTGTCGGTGGACACGGGCGACGTCCCGGCGGTCGAGTGGTCGGGGACGAACGGACTGGGCATCGGGGCGCCGGTGTTCGCGCTGGCGAACCCCGGCGGCCGTGGCCTCCGGGTCACGTTCGGCATCGTCTCCGGCGAACAGCGCCGGTTCACCGGGCCGCGCGGCCGGCGGATCGAGGGCGCCCTCGAACACACCGCTCCCCTGCTGCCGGGCTCCTCCGGTGGGCCCGTCGTGGACGCCGAGGGGAAGGTCGTCGGCGTCAACACCCACCGGCTGGGCGAGGGTTTCTACCTGGCCATCCCGACCGACGCCGACGTGCAGCGACGAATCACCGACCTCGGCGAGGGGCAGTCGCCGGCGCGTCCCCGCCTCGGCGTGGCCATCGTGCCTCCGCGGATGGCGCGGCGCCTCCGCCGGGCGGTGGGGCTTCCCGAGGCCGAAGGTCTGCTCGTTCGATACGTCGAGGAGGGCTCGGCGGCACAGGGTGCGGGCATCGAACAGGGGGACCTGATCACGAAGGCTGCCGACAAGGACGTCAAGAGCCCTGACGATCTGTTCGCCGCAATCGAGCAAGCATCGGGCGGCAACCTGTCGCTCGGCATCCTGCGAGGCACGGAGGAACGAACGGTTTCCGTGACGCTCGACGGCAGCGGCGACGGCGGAAACGGTGGGAAACCGGCCGAGGCGTGACGATGAGCGTCTTCACGGACGACGAGATCGAGTACATGAGGGAACAGCGGCTGGGACGGCTGGCCACGGTGGGGCCCGATGGGACGCCACACGTCGTCCCGGTCGGGTTCCGCTACAACCCCGACACCGACTCGATCGACATCGGCGGCCGCAACATGGCTGCGACGAAGAAGTACCGGGACGTCGCGTCGACCGGCCGCGCTGCCTTCGTTGTGGACGACGTCCGGCCGCCGTGGCGTCCACGCATGATCGAGGTCCGGGGCGAGGCGGAAGCGCTCGCGGACGGCGGTGATTCGGTCAGGGAGGGGTTCGGTCGCGAAATCATCCGCATCCGGCCCAGGCGAATCATCGCGTGGGCAGCCGACGCGGCGTTCGGAGGAAGCCGCTCCGTCTGAGCCCGCGCGTCACACCCGATGGAGCTCTTCCTCTTCCGGAGACTGTACGGTCAGGTCGCAGGTGGGGCAGTACCACCGGGTTTCGAGCGGCGTCCCACAGAGGGGGTGTCGCGGCAGCTCGTCTTCGGTCCCGCGGGCGCCCCACCGCGCCAGCAGCCGGAGCGCGCCGGCCAGATCGCGTCCGGCCGCGGTGAGCTCGTATTCGAACCGCACGGGGCGGTCCGAGTACGGCCGGGTCAACACCACGCCGTCGCGTTCGAGGTGCTTCAGGCGCTGCGACAGGATGTTCGGCGCCAGCCCATCGATCGCCTCCTGGAGGTCGTTGAACCGGCGGGGGCCGGCCAGCAGCTCGTCCACGATCAGCAGCGACCAGCGGTCCCCGACACGCGCGACCGCCTCGGCCAGCGGGGACGAAGCGGAGTGTTCCATCGGGCCATCGTACGGCGTACCATCCCTCCTGCCGTGAAGCGAAGGAAGCTCGTGGTGGGAGGGACCGTGGCCGGCGCCATCGTGGCCGTCGCCACCGCGGCGAGCAAGGCATGGACGGCCGCGTCGAAGGAGCTGTGGCGGCTCGACGACGACCTTCCGGACGACGGCGAGATACCTCCCGAGAAGCGGCCGTTCCTGGCGAAGCTGACCGGCCAGGAACCGGCCCCGGGGTCCCGGGCCTAACCCCCTTCCACCGAATCCGTCGGCCACGTCAGCGGGCCCGGATACCGCTTCCGCAAATCATCGATGAAGGCGGCCATGCGTTCGGCCAGCGGTTCGTCCCGGATCTCCAGGACGTTCTCCGCGTTGTCCTGCCCGGCTCCGGAGAGGTTGTAGCTCCCGACGAACACCGTGTCGTCCACGACGGTGACCTTGGCGTGCATGTAGTCGTGCACGGCGTCCGGAGCGTACGGGATGGATCGCTTCGCCCCGAAGGGGACCCCGGCCAGGATCGACCCGACCACCGGCACCTTCCACCCGGCGTGGACTTCCCTCCGCCACTGCCCGAGGACCTGGATCATCTGGGTCCCGTCGCACACCCCGGCCACGTCCACCGCGCCACGCGCGACCACGCCCGCAAGCGCCCGCAGGATGTGCGCCTCGGTCAGGACGGGTGAGCACACCCGGATCCGGCGCCGCGCCCGGCCGATGGCCCGGGCGATTCGCCGCCCCATGGCCTTGCCCTTGCCCGGCGAGAACCACGGCCGCACCCGCGCGCCCTCCACCCGGGCCCGGCGGGCCCGGAACCGTCCGGATCCTCCCACCGTCCCGGTGG
>JBHELE010000148.1:0-2603 GCA_046263235.1 Actinomycetota bacterium | reverse complement strand
GGCGTCGGGGGCGCCGATCCGTCGCGAGGCTCTGGGCTGCGCGGACTGTCCGACCGTGTCGCGGTGGTGGACGGAACCCTCCGGGTCGACAGCCCTCGCGGCCGGGGCACCAGGCTCACCGTCCGCATTCCGGTTCCGGCGACAGCGGAGGTGCCGGCATGAGCGACCGAGCAGCTCGCCGCTGGGCATGGGCGGCGTTCGGCGTGTGGGTGGCGTGCATCGTCGCGGCGTTCGCTCTGAGCCTATTCAAGCGCCCGCTGCCGCCCGGGCAGGGTGCGGGCAACGATGTGACGTTCCTCAGCATCACGGCCGCCTTCCCCATCGTGGGCATCCTCATCCTGGCGCGGCAGCCGCGAAACCGGATCGGGTGGATCCTGATGGCCATCGGCATCGGGTGGGTGCTGCCGTTCGGGGAGATCGGGGAGTTCCTGATCAGCCGGAACTTGCTGGGCGGGCCGGTGTTCGTCGCGCTGTCGGGCCCCACGTGGGCCCCGCCGATCGGGCTGATGGGAACGTCGCTGCTCCTTCGCTTCCCCAACGGTGAGCTGCTGTCGCCCCGATGGAGAAAGGTGGAGTGGATCGCGGCCGTCGCCATCTCGGTCACCGTCCTAGCGATCCTCTTCGACCCCCGCAACCTCGGCGAAGTCGGCTTTCCGAACCTACCCAACCCGCTGGGAATCGAGGCGATCAAGCCCTTACTCGATGTGGTCATCGCGCTCATCATCCTGATCCCGCTTACCATCATCGCCTCGGCGTTCTCGCTGGTTCGGCGGTTCCGCCGCTCGAGCGGGATCGAGCGGCTGCAGCTGAAGTGGTTGACCTCGGCCGCGGCCGTCGTCGCGGTGGTGTATCTGCTCGCGATGATCGCGTCCATCAACTACACATGGGAGTCCACCATCGCCTCGCAGAACCCCGCCGTGGTCACATTCATCCAGAACCTCGCCGTGTTCTCGTTCGTCCTGATCCCCATCGCCATCGGTTTCGCCGTCCTGAAGTACCGCCTCTACGACATCGACGTCGTGATCAACAAGACGCTCGTATACGGCGCGATGGCAGCGTTCATCACTGCCGTCTACGTGGCAATCGTCGTAGGTCTCGGCCGAGCCGTGGGGAGCGAGCGGAACCTTGCCCTGTCGATCCTCGCCACCGCGCTCGTGGCCGTGGGATTCCAACCTGTTCGCGAACGCGTGCAGCGCTGGGCCAATCGGCTCGTCTACGGCAAGCGGGCCACACCGTACGAGGTGCTCTCCGAATTCTCGGGCGGGATGTCGCACGCCGTGGCCACCGAAGAGCTCCTGCCGGAGATGGCCCGGATGGTCGCCCGGGGCACGGGCGCCGCACGGGCCGACATCTGGCTGCACCTGGGCGGCCAGTTCGTGCTCGAGGCGTCGTGGCACTCCTCCGTTGGCGAAGGCCCGCCCCCCGGCCGAACCGTCCGCACCGAGGACGCCATCCGCGACGAAGCGGACGCCGCCGTGCCGGTCCGTCACCAGGGGCAGCTGCTCGGCGTGATCGCGGTGACGAAGGGTCGGGGGGAGGCAGTTCGCCCGGGCGATCTGAAGCTGCTGGAGGATCTGGCCTCCCAGGCCGGGCTGGTGGTTCGAAACGTGCGCTTGATCGAGGACCTGAGGACGTCGCGGCAGCGCCTGGTCACCGCGCAGGACGAGGAGCGCCGGCGGCTGGAGCGCGACCTGCACGACGGCGCCCAGCAGCGGCTCGTCTCCATCGCGCTGGCCCTTCGGATGGCCCGGAACCACATCGACCCCGATACCGAACCCGAGCTGGCAGCTCGCGTCGATCAGGCTGCCGAGCAGATGGCCCTGGCCCTTTCGGAGCTCCGGGAGTTCGCCCGCGGCATCCACCCAGCGATCCTGACCGAACGGGGCCTGGTCCCGGCGTTGGAATCGCTGGCCGAACGATCCCCCGTCGCGGCCTCCGTCGTGGCGAGCGTCGACCGGCGCCTGCCGGCTACCGTCGAAGCGACCGCGTACTTCGTGGTCTCCGAGGCCCTGGCCAACGTCGGGAAGTACTCGAAGGCCAGTCGCGTCACGATCGAGGCGAAGACGGAAGATCGATACCTTCTCGTCGAGGTGGCAGACGATGGCGTCGGTGGCGCGGACCCCTCCCGCGGCTCGGGCCTGCGAGGGCTGGCCGACCGCGTCGCCGTCGTGGACGGGAGGCTCGAGATCGACAGCCCGCCCGGCGAGGGAACGCGGCTGCGATGCACCATCCCCCTCCCCGGGCAGGCCGAGGACCTCGCGACCGCCAACCTCGAGGCGATGCCGGTCTCGGTGACCACATCGTGAGCGAGCCAGACGAACCCGTTCGCTCGGCCGGCATTCGGGTCTTCCTGATCGCGGACATTCGCGGCTACACGTCCTTCACGCAGGACCAAGGCGACGAAGCAGCGGCCCGCCTCGCCAGGGCCTTCGCCGAAACGGCGCGGGAGCGCGTTCAGAACCGCGGGGGCGAACTCATCGAGCTGCGCGGGGACGAGGCCCTGGCCGTGTTCGAGTCCGCCCGGGACGCCATCCACGCCGCCATCGACCTGCAGTCCACCTATGTGTCCGAAGCGGTCTCGAATCCCGACCTTCCACTGTTCG
>JBHELE010000147.1:0-3431 GCA_046263235.1 Actinomycetota bacterium | reverse complement strand
GTCGTCGTTCCACAGGATCCGCTGCCAATCACCCTCGGCCTCGGTCAGGTCGGCCGGCTTGATCCCGTTCAGGTCGAACGCCTTCGGCTGCAGGTCGCCTTCGATCCGGATCCACGCCGTCGGCGGATGGAGCCGATACAGATGCGACGCGCGACCCTCGAAGGCCTCGCGGCCGTGTTCCTCCTCGAACGTTCCCTGGGGCAACCCGACGTGGGCCTGCCTGGTGACCCGTCCCTTCGACAGTGGGAACATGTGGCGCCTCCGCGGTTTCGGACCAGAGCCTCCGGTCAGGAGGCTTTCTTCTGCTTTGCGGTCTCCTCGGCCTTTCGCTTCTCCCGATCCTTCTTCTTGCGGATTCGGTCCGTGGCCCAGCGGACCTTGTGCCGGTCTCCCCTACCCATGCGCGTCCTCCTCGGGATCCCCTCCCATGGCCAGCTCGGCGCTTCGCTGACACGCGGCGTCGATGGCATTCAGGAACGCCGCCCGGACGCCGGCCTGCTCCAGGTGGCGGATCGCCATGATCGTCGTTCCCCCGGGCGACGTCACCATCTCCCGGAGCTCCACCGGGTGCCGGCCCGTGTCCCGAAGCATCTTGGCCGACCCGAGCATGGTCTGGATGATCAGCTCGGTGGCGACGTCGCGCGACAGCCCCAGCAGGATGCACGCCTCGATCATCGCCTCGGCCAGCAGGAAGAAATAGGCAGGCCCGGAGCCGCTCGTGGCCGTGACCGCGTCCTGATGCTTCTCGGGGAGCCGAATGACCCGTCCCACGGACGACAGCAGCTCCTCCGCCACGGCCATGTGCTTGTCCTCCGCATGCCGGCCGGCGCTGATCACGGACATCGCCTCGTCGACCAGCACGGGGGTGTTCGACATCACCCGCACCACCGGCGTCTCCGGCTGCAGGAACCCTTCGATGAACGACGTTCGGATGCCGGCGGCGAAGGTGACGACGAGATGATCCGGGTGCACGTGCTCGGAGATCTGCTGCAGCAGGATTTCCATGTCCTGCGGCTTGACCGTGAGGACCAGCGTCGACGCCCATCGCACGGCGTCGGCGTTCGACAGCGTCGCGGCCACACCGGTGCGCTCGGTGATCTCTCGGGCCCGCTCCTCTCGCCGGCACGTGACGATCAGCTCCTCGGGGGTCCGGCCGCCCGAGCGCACCAGCCCCGACACCAGGGCCTCGCCCATGCGGCCGCCGCCGAGGAACGCGACCCGCCGATCCCGGGCCGGGCGCTCGCCCGCGTCAATCTCCGCCATCGTCATCCACCCATTCGCAGCAGGTTCGAAACGAAGAACCAGATGTTGGCAGGCCGCTCCGCCAACCGTCTCGTCAAGTACGGATACCACTCGGTGCCATAGGGGACGTACACGCGCACCGGCTCGCCGTGAGCGACCAGGTCGCCCTGAAGATCTCGACGGATCCCGTACAGCATCTGGAACTCATATCGGGTTCGGGAGATGCTGCGAGCCCTCACGAACCGGCGCGCCGCATCGACCACCCGCGGGTCGTGCGTGGCGAAGTGCACGGTGGCTCCCGACGCCAGTAGGGTGGCCGACAATCGCCCGAAGCTCTGCCGGACCTCCCGCCGGGTTCGGTAGGCGACCTCCGGAGGCTCCAGGTACGCGCCCTTCGCCATCCGCACGATCGCCGCCGGACCGGCGATGGCCGCCGCGTCGTTCGCGGACCGGTACAGGTACGCCTGCAGGCACACTCCTAGATTCGCGTAGCGCTGCCGGAGCCGGAGATAGATCTGGAGCGTCCGGTCGACGTACTCGCCCGCTTCCATGTCGATCATCACGAGCGTGGGGGGCTGCTGCCCCGACGCCGCTTCCAGGACGTGTTCGAGGTTCTCCTCCGACAGTTCGAGTGAGGAATCGAGGCCGAGCTGGGTCAGCTTGACAGAGATGTTCGTCCCGAGCTCGGGAGACTCCTGGATGCGTTTGAGCGCCCGGATGTACGCCTCCGCGGCGGCCGCCGCCTGGGCCGCCGACCGGACGTTCTCGCCGAGATAGTCGAGCATGGCGGCGATGTGGCGCCCGGACAGCGCCCGGGCCGCCGCCATACCGTCTTCCAGCGTGTCGCCCGCCACGAACCTGCCGGCCAGCTGTCTTCCGAATGACGTCTGCTCGATGGTTCGACGGACCAGCCGTCGCTCAGTGGTCCAGAGCGTCACGCCGCGCAGGAGGGTGCTCACTGGCGAACGGCGGACCGAGATGGCAAACCGTGGACGGGTTCCCTCACGGCCGCAGTATAGAGAGGCCCTTCCGCCACGTGACCGCGACGGATGTCGAGCAACGAAGGCGGCGGAGTCCCGTGGCCGATCGCGGAGGAGAAGGATCGGGCAGGACGAATCGGGGAGGAAAGAGAGAGGCCCGAGAGACCTCCGGCTCGTCGCCGGCCGAGACCGGCGACCACCTTTGGCCCCTCGGGCCTGGCGCCCCGAGCAACCGTTTGCAGCTGTCTCGGTTTCCTCCCGTTTCCCCTTTCGTTGGGCTTTGGGGCCTCCCGAGCCTCCCCACCCGTAGGGCTAGTTGGCCTTCCCAACCCTAGGAGCAGGTGCGCCCAGTTGGCCTTACGGCTTTCCCAGGGGGTCCCGTTCGGTTCCCTGACTCAACCGCTCTGGCTGCTCGGAGCAACGCGGACTCTACGGATGGCCCCGAACCTCGTCAAGGTGACAAAAGGCCAGGTCGCCGAGCATTTGCGCTGGTCAGAGGGCGTAAACAAGCAGTCTGACAAAAGCGCGCCGAAGCTCTCCGGTCGTCTCCTACTCGGGCGCGACGGCGCGGAACCGACCGGCCGTAACGCTCATCACGACTCGGTCGACCCACCGGCCGCTCTTCCACGATCGCTCCCGGAGGCGCGCCTCCTCGACGAACCCGCACCGCTCGTAGGCGGCGATCGCCCGGTTGTTGTCGCTGAGCACCCACAGCTCGACCTGGTGGAGGTCCCACCGTGAGAACGCGTACCCGAGCAACGTCACGACCGCGTCGCGAGCGTACCCCCGTCCCCAGAAGTCCGGTTCCCCGATGTACATGTACAGGGAGCAGATGCGGTCCCGGCGGCGGAACTGGTTGAGCCCGATCCGCCCGATCGGTCGCTCGCCGACGAGGATCGTGAACGGGAATCCCTCCTGGCGGCTCCGCTCGGCGTCATCCGCGACATCGCTCAGCGAGAACGGCCGCTCGTAATCCATGTAGCGCCACACCTCCGGATGGTTCATCCAGCGGTGGATCAGCGGATAGTCGGACTCCATGAGGGGTCGAAGGCGCACCCGGGCCCCGTCGATCGCGGGGCTCTCGACGTCATGCGGCTCTCGGCCCTCGATCACGCCACGCCCCTCCGGGGCCCGGCGAGCTCCCGGTAGACCCGCGCGATCTCCCAGGCGGTGACGTCCCATGTGAACGCGGCGGCGTGGTCGACCGCC
>JBHELE010000146.1:0-6866 GCA_046263235.1 Actinomycetota bacterium | reverse complement strand
GCGCTCATGGCGCTCGACATCGGTCGCGTGGACCTTCACGACGTGGTCCGGGTCCGGCTGCCCGGCAAGGCCCTGCCACAGAGCGAGGAAGAGGGCACGGTCGAGGGCAACGGTCACCGGGTTCCGCTGATCGAGACGACGGTCGGCCGGGTTCTGTTCAACGAGTCCTTCCCGGCCGAATACCCGTTCGTCAACCACCATGTCCAGAAGGGTGAGGTGGGACAGCTCGTCGATCAGTGCGTCCAGCGCTTCGACAAGGCCACGGTGGAGCACATCCTCGACAGCTTGAAGGGGCTGGGATTCCACTACTCCACTCGGGCCGGCGTCACCATCGGCATCGACGACGTGGTCACGCCGAAGGACAAGGGAAAGATCCTCGACCGGTACGAGAAGGAAGCGCAGAAGGTCGAGGGGCAGTATCGGCGCGGCATCATCACCGACGACGAGCGCCATCAGGAGCTCATCGAGATCTGGACGAAGGCGACCGACGAGGTGCGCGACTCCATGGAACGCGCCTTCACCCCGCGCAACCCGATCTACATGATGGCCTACTCCGGCGCCCGGGGGAACATCATGCAGATCCGCCAAATCGCCGGGATGCGCGGACTGGTGGCGAACCCGAAGGGGGAGATCATCCCCCGGCCGATCAAGGCGAACTTCCGCGAGGGCATGTCGGTCCTGGAGTACTTCATCTCCACGCATGGCGCGCGGAAGGGCCTGGCCGACACCGCCCTGCGAACGGCCGACTCCGGGTACCTGACCCGCCGGCTGGTCGACGTGGCCCAAGAGGTCATCATCCGCGAAGAGGATTGCGGTTCCGACCGCGGCATGCCGGTGCGGGTGGCCCATCGGACCCCCGACGGCCGAGTCGAGCCGATCACGAAGTCGATCCTCGACACGAAGTTGTTCGGCCGGTTCCTGGCCGAGGACGTCAAGGTCGACCGGCGCTCGGTCGCCAGCCGAGGCACGCTCCTCGACGACGCCGACGTCCGGGAGATCGGCGCGTCCGGCGTCGACATGGTGTCCGTTCGGTCGGTCCTGACGTGCGACGCCGTCGTCGGGGTGTGCCAGCGCTGCTACGGGCGGAACCTCGCCACCGGACGACTGGTCGACATCGGCGAGTCCGTCGGCATCATCGCCGCGCAGTCGATCGGCGAGCCCGGCACGCAGCTGACCATGCGGACGTTCCACACGGGAGGGGTCGCCGGGGAGGACATCACCCACGGGCTGCCCCGCGTGGTCGAGCTGTTCGAGGCGCGCCGCCCGAAGGGCGAGGCTCAGATCACCGAGCTCTCCGGAACGGTCGAGATCGAGGACGACGAGGAGAAGAAGGTCCGCCGGATCACGGTGACGTCGGACGATGGCGACCAGGTCCAGTACGCGGTGTCGATGCGAGCGCGTCTCTCGGTCAGCCACGGGGACCGGGTCGAGGTGGGCCAGCAGCTCACCGAAGGCTCGGTCAATCCGCATGAGAAGCTCCGCGTGGAAGGGGTTCAGGCGCTGCAGATGCACCTGGCCGACGAGGTGCAGGCCGTGTACCGGTCGCAGGGTGTGACCATCCACGACAAGCACATCGAGCTGATCGTCCGGCAGATGCTTCGGAAGGTGCACATCATCGAACCGGGCGACACGGAATTCCTCCCGGGCGAGCTGGTCGACCGCAAGCGGTTCGAGGACAAGAACGCCGACGTGGTGGAGGCCGGCGGGGAACCGGCGTCGGCCCGTCCGATCCTGATGGGGATCACCAAGGCGTCGCTGGCCACCGACTCGTGGCTCGCCGCGGCGTCGTTCCAGGAGACGACCCGGGTCCTCACCGAGGCGGCCATCAGCGGCAAGTCGGATCCGCTGCTGGGGCTGAAGGAGAACGTCATCATCGGCAAGCTGATCCCCGCCGGAACGGGGATGAGCCGCTACCGGAACGTCGCCGTCCGGATCAAGCCCGAGGCCATTCCCGAGTACTGGCTGGCCAGGCAGCGCGAGCTCCAAGAGGCTCGCGAGGCCGGTGAGGAGGAGCGCCTGATGTCCATCGGGTCGATGACCCGGGAGGAAGCCGAGCAGGCACTCGGCGGGGCGTTCGGCAGCCTGGACGAGAGCTAAGGCGGATTTGGGCCCGCCCTCAGGGGCGGGCCCAACCGTTCTGGTAGCTCAGACGAAGGATGCCTGGAGCGACCAGGCTCCGCCTGAACGGACGAAGACGTATCCCGACCCGGCGTCCTTGCCCTGCGACGTGTCGTCGTATGGGGACCCGAACGCGGCGGTGTCACCGTCGATGCCGGCGGCGCGTCCGAAATGATCCCCGACTCCTGGTGTGGGCGGAAGGATCTTCTGCTGGAGCGCCCACGTCGTCCCGGAGCGGACGTACACGTACACGGACCCACAGTTGTTCACGCCGGGGCAGTCGTCCTGGGGAGCGTTCAACACAGCAGTGTCACCCTGAAAGTCCATTCGAAATCCCAGGCGGTCGTTGGCGGCTCCATCGGGCGCGATCAGCGGCGCCTGCATCGTCCACGTGGAGCCCGACCGGGTGAATACGTAGTCCCTGCCGGCATCCGCGCCGCCGGACGTGTCTTCGTACGGTGCCGCCACGACGACCGTCTCCCCGCTCACCCCGACGGATCGACCGAACTTCCCGGCGTACTGCGGCCCCGGAGACACCAACTTCGCCTGCAGCGTCCAGGTCGATCCCGACCGCACGAAGATGTATGCGGCGCCGGAGTTGCGAAGGCCGCCCGGATCAGCCGAGGGGGATCCGATGATCAGGGTGTCCCCGCTGAGCGCGATGTCCTTGCTGAACAGGTCACCGGCGCGGCCGTCCGGGGCCGACAGCTTGGCCTGCTTCGTCCAGGTCGACCCCGACCGCACGAACACGTACGCGGCGCCGGCGTCCTGCTTGCCGTTCGTGTCGTGGAAAGGAGCGGAAACAACCGCTGTGTCGCCCTCGATGGCCACACCCCGGCCGAACAGGTCGCCGTTGCTGCTATCGGAAGACGACAGCTCGGCCTGCTGTGACCAGCTGCTTCCGGACCGGACGAACACGTAGGCAGATCCTGCCAGCGCCGCCGCCGTCTCCGTCCTGGCCGCGCTGGTGTTTCGCGGTGCGCCGACGATGACGGTGTTCGCGTCGACCTCCACCCACCTGCCGAAGAAGTCTCCTGGCGAGGCGTTGTTGGCCGTCAGCGTGGCCTGCTTCGTCCACGTGGTGCCGGACCGCACGAACACGGTGGCCGATCCGGCGTTACTGAGCAGGAGGGGATCGTCCTGGGGGGATCCGTAGACGGCCGTGTCGCCGTCGACGGCCGCCGAGTACCCGAAGATGTCGCCGGGCGACGCGGTGGCCGCGTGGGCGGCCGTGGGCCACCCGCCTGCTCCAGCCAGGGAATACAGGACGACGCCGGTCAGGATTCCTACGATCCGCGCAGTGCCACGTCGCATTCCGGGTGCTCTCCTTCGTCTCGGTTGGTGTCCGTGTTCCCCTCGAACCCGCAAGGTACTCACAACGCGTCGTTGATGGTGGCCTGGAACGTCCACGTCGTCCCGGACCGGACGTAGGCATAGGCCGTTCCGGCGTACGTTCCCGTGAAGTTGTTGTCGTACGGCGCGCCCACGACGAGCGTGTCGAGGTCGACCGCGATACCACGGCCGAAGAAGTTCTTCGGCTCCGGGTTTGGCTCGCGGAAGCTCTGCTGGAGAGTCCACGTGGTCCCGCTCCTGAGATAGACGAAAGCCGTTCCGGCGTTCACTCCGGCCGGCGTGTCGTCGTACGGCGACGAGATCGCCAAGGTGTCCCCGTTCAGGTCCGCGCGGAACCCGAAATGGTCGCTGGCGCCGGGCTCGGGTGACTCTAGGATCAACTGCCGGGTCCAGGTGGTGCCCGATCGGACGAATATGAAAGCGGATCCGGCATCGGTCCCGCCGGCGGTCGTGTCGTCCGACGGAACGCTGGCCACCGCGGTGTTCCCATGGATCGTGACCCACCGCCCGAGCCGGTCACGGGCCCGCGGATCCTTGTGGACGAACCGGGCCTGCCTGGACCATTGCTCTCCCGAGCGGACGAAGACGCTGGCCGACCCGACGTCCTTCCCGCCGTTGGGTCCATCGTCCTGGGGTGACCCGACGATGATGGTCTCGCCGTCGATGTCGACGGCGTGAGCGAAGCGGTCGTTGGCCGCGGCGTCCGGTTCCCTGATCTCCTGTTGCTGCGACCACGTCGTGCCGTTCCGAACGAACACGTACGCCGAACCGGAGTCCGTGAGCAGCGTGCCGTGGTCGTGGAACGGCGCTCCGACCACGACGGTGTCGCCGCTGATCGCCACGGACCGGCTGAACAGGTCTCCGGCCTTGCCGTCTCTCGCCGTCAGCGTGAATTGGTGCTGCCAGTCGCCGTTCGACCTGACGAAGACGTAGGCGGCTCCCGCGCCGGGGCCGGCCGCCGTCGCGTGCGACGGCGCGGCGATCACCACGGTGTCCCCGGAGATGTCGACCCACCGGCCGAACCCGTCGTTGGCTCCGCCATCAGGCGCCTTCAGCTTCTTCTGGATCCAGTCGGTCCCGGACCGGACGAAGATGGAGGCGGATCCCGCGTCCTTCTTGCCGTCGACATCGTCCAGCGGCGCGCCGGCGATGAGGGTGTCTCCTTCCACCGCGACGTGATAAGCGAAGTTGTCGTCGGTTAACGCCCAGGCCGGCTCCGATCGGATTCCCCATTGCAGGGCCGCCGCGACAAGCGCGGCACACCCGGCCACCGTCACGAGGCGCGTCCAGCGTCGACGTTCGAAACCGCCCCTTCGCCACCGGTGTTCGGTCCGCCTCGACGGCGTCACGGGTGCGTGGTCGCGGGACGGCTTGGCGGGCATGGCGAAATAGGCTCCTCTCGGTCAACCGCGCCCTTTGGCGGGTTCAGCTGTGGAGTGACCAGGCTCCCACCCGCATTGTGGGCTTGTCAAAGCCTTTCGCTATCAAACGACGTGATGAATGGACCATGGGACTGCGGTCGGGCGCCGGCGGCGTCGCGGATCTAGGAGGGGCGCTCCGGCCGCGGTGGCTGCCCCGGGGGACCCGGGATCGGCGACGGAACCCGCTGCCGCGGGGCGACGTCGCCGTTTCGCTGCTCCACCGGGCGATAGGCCTCGCCGTACTGGTATCCGTAACCATATCGATACGGGTAGTACCCGTAGTAGTAGTAAGCGTAGCTGCGGGCCTTCGACGGATCGAAGTTATTGAGGACGGCCCCGATCACGGCCGCCTGGACCTGGTCGAGCTGTTCACGGACGTGCGTGGCGGCCCCGCGGTTCGTCGCCTGCGCGTCGGCCACGACAACGACGCCGTCCGCGAGGGGAGCGACGGCCAGGGCGTCCGCGACCAACAGCACAGGCGCGGTGTCCACGATCACGAAATCCGCCACGTCCCGAAGCTGCGAGAGGAGCTCGGCCATTCGCTCCGATTGAAGGAGCTCGGCCGGCTTCGACGGGACCGGGCCGCTCGCCATCACGCGGAGCGTGTCCAGTCGTTCCGGGGTCAGGAGCGCCTCCCACGGCTTCACCTCGCCGGAAAGGGCGTTGGACAGCCCGACATAGTTCTTGAGTCCGAAGAATTCATGCGCCCGCGGATTTCGAAGGTCGGCCGAGAGCAGGATGACCCGCTTCCCCGCCTCCGCCAGGCCCACCGCGAGGTTCGCCGCGGTCGTGCTCTTGCCCTCGCCCGCCCCCGGGCTCGTAACCATGAGGATCTTCATGTTTCGTTGCGCGGCCGCGAACATGATGCTGGTCCGGAGCGTCCGGTACGCCTCGGCGGCGGCGCCCCGCGGATGGTCGACGGCCACCAGGCGAGCGCCCTGGCGGCGCTTCCATCCCGGAATCTTCGGCACGACGGCCAGGACCGGCACACCCAACCGGTCCTCGAGGTCGGCCCGCCCCCGGAGCCGGTCGTCGAGCTTTTCCCGCAGGAAGGCCAGGCCGATCCCGAAGCCCAGGCCCACGATGAAGGCCAGGGCCACGTTGATGACGAGCTTGGGGCTCGAGGGGCTCGCCGGGAGCGGCGCCGGGGCCGGGACGTCGGGCGGCACGATCCGCGAGCTCGAGAGGTTGGCCAGGTCCGTGTTGATTTGCTGGACCTGGGTGTTCACGACGTCGCGTTCCGCCTCCTTCGACCTGATCTCCGCATCGATGCGGTTGGCTTCCTCCCTCGACGCGACGGCCCCGGCCTCGACGATGAGGTCGTCGATCTCGCCGTTGAGCTTCGACAGCTGCCTGGTGAGGTCGTCCAGCTTGTCCCGCAACGGCGCGGCCATGGTGTCGAGCTGCTGCTCCGCCGAGGTCACCTTGTACTGCTGGTAGGCAAGGGCGAACGCCTGGGCGACCAGCTGTGCCCGGCCCGGTGAGGGGTCCGAGTAGCTGATGTAGAACAGGGCCTCCGTCTGGGGGGCCGCGGTCGTCCCCACCGGGAGCGAGACCTTGATGTTCTTCGGAATCGCCTCATCGGGGGTGACCTTCTCCAGCGCCCCGGGATCACAGATCTTGCTCAGGTCGGCGCCCAGCTTGTTCGAATCAGGCGCCGCCAGGATCTGCTGGGCGCACTGCCGAACCGGCAGCGACGTCACCAGCGACGTCTCGACCGTGATGTTCAGGCCTCGGGCCGACGTCCCGAAGACCTGCTTGAGGGGGTCGGTGGTTACGACGGAGACCCTCGACGTGTAGATAGGCGTCTGCTGCTTCGTGTAGAAGATCGCCGCCAGCAGCGCCAAAAGCGTGATGGCGATGATGGACCACTTCCGCAATCTGAGCACGACGAGGTACTCACGCAGCCGGAAGGTCTCTTCGGGTTGAATGGCTTGTTCAGCAGCCAGCACGATGGCGTTGGAGTCTATCAGA
>JBHELE010000145.1:0-2996 GCA_046263235.1 Actinomycetota bacterium | reverse complement strand
CCATCCCGAGGGCCGGCCGGTTTGGGCTCCCGGCGAAGATGACGTCCGCCATCTGCGCTCCGCGCAGTGCCCGGGGGCCCTGCTCGCCCAACACCCAGGCGATGGCGTCGGCGCTGTTCGACTTGCCTGACCCGTTGGGTCCGACGATGACGCTGATGCCCGGAGTGAACTCGAGCGTCGTCTTGTCGGCGAAGGACTTGAACCCTCGCACGGTGAGTGATCGGAGGAACACCTCGAGGGGCGATGGTAGTGGAGCAACCGGAGCGAATCCGGAGAAACACCCGCCAATTCGAGCGGCTCAGCCGGTGATGGCGAACTCGCCGCCCCCGGCCGGCTCCTCCTCCTCGACGTCCATCGACGTCACGGTGGCCCCCTCGGGCCCCCTTCGACACCACTCGACCATGGCGTCGACCGCGTCGGGATCGCCCTCGAACGCTGCCTCCACGCGGCCGTCGGGCAGGTTCCGAACGAACCCCGACACGGCGCGGGCCAGCGCCTCGCCCCGGCAATACCACCGGAACCCGACACCTTGGACGTCGCCGGAGACCACGACCCGCATTCGCTTGGCCTCCATGGGACGTGAGTCTAAGGGGGGCGACCGCGCCGACGGCGAAGTGGCGCTAGCTCTGACACTGGGGACAGAAGTAGCTGTTCCGTCCCCCGATCTTCACGGAGTCGATCGGCGTTCGGCACCGCCGGCAGGGCTGTCCCCTCCGGCCGTAGACCTTCAGCTCGTGCTGGAACTCGCCCGGTTTGCCGAACAGATCGACGTAGGCCTCGTCGTCCAGGGTCGTCCCCCGGAACCGCACGGCGTCCTGCAGGACCTCGCGCATGCCGCGGTAGAGCCGCCGAACCTCCTGCGACGACAGCGAATCGGACGTTCGGTCATGCCGCAGGCCGGCCTGGAACAGCACCTCGTCCGAGTAGATGTTGCCGAGCCCGGAGATGAACTTTTGATCCATCAGCAGGGGCTTCAGCTTGGTGGCCCGTCTGGCCAGCTCCGCGGAGAACTCCTGCCACGTGAACGTGTCCTCCAGCGGATCGATGGCGATGTGTTCGAGCTCCTTGACCTTCCCGAGCTCGTCCGCCGAGGTGACGAACATCTCGCCGAACGTGCGGGGATCGATGAACCGCAGGTCGCCACCCTGGGCGAACTCGATGACGACGTGGGTGTGCGGCTGGAGGGCCTGGCGCTTCGTTCCCCTGATGAATTGCCCGGACATGCCGAAGTGCACGACCAGGACGTCGCCGCCCTCGAGGTGAAGCAGGACGTACTTCCCGCGACGGTCGACCTTCGTGATCTTCTTGCCGGCCAGCCGGTCGGCGAACTCCTTGCGCCGGGCGTGACGGCGAATGACCCGCATGGCGTTGCGCTGCGGACGGACGTCCACATCTTTGACGCGGCGACCGACGACCTCCTTCTCGAGGTCCCGCCGCATCACCTCGACTTCGGGAAGCTCCACCCGGTCTCCTAACCCAGGCCCTCGCTGGCCGCGGTCTCGGTGAGCCGGACGTACGCCTCGCGGGCGGCCTGCTGCTCGGCCTCCTTCTTCGAACGGCCCACGCCGGTTCCGAACTCGCGGCCGGCCAGGAACACCGTCGCCGTGAACTCCTTCTGGTGGTCCGGCCCTCGCTCCACCACGCGGTACTCGGGGATGCGGCCGAAGTCCTGTGCCGCCAGCTCCTGCAGCGACGTCTTGTAGTCGCGATCTCCCTCGCCCCGGGCGTACGCCTCCATCCGAGGCCAGAACAGCCGACGGATCAGGTCCGCCGCGGGCTCCAGCCCGTGGTCCAGGTAGACCGCGCCGAGGACGGCCTCCATGGCGTCCGCGAGGATGCTCGCCTTCTGCCGGCCGCCGGACAGCTGTTCTCCCTTCCCCAGCAAGATCTCGTCGCCCAGCCCGAGCTCCCCGGCGACCTCGGCCAGAACTCCCATGTTGACCACGGCCGCGCGGAGCTTGGCCAGCTCGCCCTCGGACAGGTCGGGGAAATGGCGGTAGGCGAGATCGGTGATGACCAGGCCCAGCACGGCGTCGCCCAGGAACTCGAGCCGCTCGTTGGTCTCCTGGCTGTCTTGCTCGAACGCGTACGAGCGGTGGGTCAGGGCGGCCTCGCGCGCGCGAGGATCACGGAACCGGACGCCGAGCGCCTTTTCCAGCCGGGTGGCCCGTCCCAGCAACCGCGGCCCTTACTCGATCTCCACTTCGACGGCCTGACGGCCGCCGTAGAAACCGCAGTTGCCGCACACGCGGTGCGGCAGCTTGGGCTGGTGGCACTGGGGGCACTCGGCGTAGGTCGGCGGGGTGCCCTTCCACTGCGAGGCGCGGTGCCTGGTGGGGGAACGCCCCTTCTTTCGCTTCGGAGTCGCCATCCCTTATCCCTCTCTTCCTTCGTCGGGCAGGTCGAATCGAATCTGCGCCAGGGCCGCCCATCGCCCGTCCGTCTCCGGCGGGCAGGCGCATTCGCCGAGGTTCAGGTCGCCGCCGCACCGCGCGCACAGGCCCCTGCAATCGGCGCGGCACAGCGGCGCGAACGGCATCGACGACACCACAACATCCCGGATCAGCGGCTCGAGATCGACCGATCCGTCCTCGATGCGATATTCGTCCGGCTCGGCCTCGGGCGATCCGGCGAACAGCTCCTGGACGTCGACCCGAAAGCCGGCGTCGAACGATTTGAGGCAGCGGGCGCAGGAGAAGCGCATGACGCCCTCGACCGGGCCCGACGCCAGGATCCCCTCGACCACGCTCTCCATGAGCAGGTCCACCTGAACCGCGCGGTCGGGCGGGACCGACGCCAGCTCCGTCTGCATTCCTGGAATCGCTTCCTCGAAGTGAACCGGTCGGCTGGCACCGGGTCGGGCCACGAGGTCGCGGACGTCGACCTCGACGGTCATGCCTCCTCGACCTCCTCGACGGCCTCCTCCGCAGCCAGACCCTCACGAACCGTCCCGGCGCCGCGGAGCTTGTCCCGGCCCCGCTGGACCTGGGCCATCG
>JBHELE010000144.1:0-3572 GCA_046263235.1 Actinomycetota bacterium | reverse complement strand
TGGCGCGCCGACGTACTCGCGCGGCATCCCCGTCGAGCTCGTGACGCCGGTCGGCGCGGCGCTGATGGCCGCCCTGGCGGAGGGATACGGCGACATGCCGACGATCAGGACCGACGCCATCGGCTACGGGGCGGGCGAGCTCCGGCTGGACTTCCCCCACGTCCTGCGGGTCTCGATCGGCGAGCATGAGCGGGGCGGGTCCACGGCCACGCCGGAGGGGCCGGATGAGGTGCTGGTGCTGGCCCGAACCGAAGGCGATCCCTCACACCTGTCGAGCGTCGTGGACGCCGTGATGGAGGCAGGGGCTCGGGATGCCTGGGTCACGGCGGTGGCCGGGCCGGCCGGCGCGACCGGAGGCCTGTTGCACGCCGTGGTCGGCGCCGCCGGCCTGGAGACCGTCACTGGCCTCTTCCGGGATCACGGCGCCGAGGTTCGGGTCGTGCCCCTGCACTCACCGCCGTGACGGGCAGCCGAGCTACTTGAAGATGCTGTAGCCGCCCGGCCCCACGATCAACCCGACCACGATCAACACGATCCCCGTCAGCACCCCGCCGCGGAGGATCGTGACGATCCCCCAGATCACCAGGACCGCCGCGGCGACCCACAAAACGGTGGCGGCGGTACCGCTCAGCTTCGCCAGTGGCGAGGCCACGGCCAGAAGCGTCGACATGTCACCCTCCTTGTAGTGTCTTTCGACAACCGGGCGGTTGTTTCCCCCCTGCAGACCAAGCGAATCGTCATCGCCGCGAGGGACCGACCGTCTGCCGCGGATTCGAGCCATTCGACCTAGCTCGAAGTGGGGTGGACGGAGGCCGCGTCTAGCCCGTGGCCGCGCCCAGGTGCACCCGCTCCCGGCCTCGCTCCGCCTCCTCGATGAGCTCCTCGATGGAGCGAGGGTGGTCGGGACTGGCGTTGGCCGTGGTCACGTTGAAGGCCAGCTCGTACACGCGGCCCTTCTGACGATTCCACGCCCGGACGGCGTCGCGGAGGCGGTGGATGGCGGGCTCGGGATCGTCGGTTCCGCCGGAGAGAAGCACGCAGAACTCGTCGCCGCCGACCCGCGACACGAAGTCGGACGCGCGAAACGTGGCCGCGAGGATGCTGGCCGTGTCGGACAGGGCGCGGTCTCCTTCGGGGTGGCCGTGCATCTCGTTGATCGTCTTCATCCCGGCCACGTCGACGAGCAGCAACACGAGCGGCCGGCCCTCCCGATGGGCCAGCTGCACGCGCTGCTGGCCGAAGAAGACGAACGCCCGGCGGTTGGACAGGCCGGTCAGCTCGTCGATCAGGGCCAGGCTGAGGTCCTCCACCATGGCGATGGCGTACCGCGGACGGGATGCGCTGTCCTCGATCGCGGAGACGGTGACTCGGGCCGGCACCAGCCCCCCGCTCGGTCGAAGGAACCGTTTCTCCAGGCGGTACTGCTTCCGGCGTCCGCTCACCAGCTGACCGAAGAACGCGCCCTCCATCTCGGCGTCATCGGGGTGGGTCAGATCCGAGTTCGATTCGCCCCGCAGGCCCTCCTCCGTGGCCCCGAGGATCCTGACCATATCGGGGTTGACCTCGAGGACCACGCCGTCGAGATCGAGGAGGGCCATGCCGACCGCCGCCGACCGGAACATCGCCCGGAACCGGGCCTCGCTCTCGCGGAGGGCGTCCTCCGCAGCCTTACGCTCCGTGACGTCGGTGGCGATCTCCAGCACGGTCGTTCGTCCGGTCGCCTCGTCCTTGTTCAGCACCCACCGGCTGTCGGCGATCAGCGACGAGCCGTCCTTCCGGGTGTGGGAGAGCTCCCCCTCCCACCGACCGTTCAGCACCAGCTGCGCGTTGATCTCGTGGAGTGGTCGCGTCGCCCGCGTCTCCAGCAGGACGTGCGCCGCCTTCCCCACGGCCTGGTCGCGCCCGTACCCGTACATCCGTTCGGCGCCGCGATTCCAGAACAGCACCGCCCCCTTGAGGTCGCGCACGATGATGGCGTCGTTCGCCATGTCCAAGAGGTGGGCCTGCTCCCGGAGCGTCGTGAGGTGTCGCTCCATCGTCTCGGCCAGGAGCCCGAACCCGGCCTCGCTCTCCCGCCTGGTCTCTTCCGCTTCCTTCTGGGCGGTCACGTCGCGAGCGATCGCGTAGATCAGGCCTCGTTCCCGGTCGGCCGTGGCCCACCACGACAGCCACCGGTACGACCCGTCGGCGTGGCGGACCCGGCACTCGAACGACGCGGCAGACTTCCCCGAGACCACCTGACGAAACTCCTCCATGGCGGCGTCGGCGTCCTGCGGGTGAACGAACTCGATGAACGGGCGCCCCTCCAGGACGTCCAGCGAATGCCCCAGGACCTGCTCCCACGCCGGGTTGAGGTCGCGAACCCTCCCGTCCAGCTCGGCGATGACGAGCGGGTCGATCGAGAGCTCGAAGAACCGCTCGCGGTCGCTCCTGGGATCCTGCCCGGTCATCGCACGTCTCCCCCGCCGCGCCGCCGGGCACGCGACGTCGGCATGCCGCCCCCCACGCCGAGCATTCTACGAGTGACGCGGCTGGCAGTACGCTGTGCCGCTCAGGCCCGAGGAGATTCAGGTGCCAATGCCGATCCTGGACGCGTTCCGGCTCGACGATCGCGTGGCGATCGTCACGGGCGCCGGGAAGGGGATCGGCGCCGCCATCGCCGTCGCCTTCGCCGAAGCGGGGGCCCACGTCGCACTACTCGCTCGCACGGAACCGGATCTCCAGGCGGTCGCCGCGACCGTCGAGGAGGCGGGCCGTCGCGCGATCGTGCTGCCGACGGACGTCAACGATCTCCCCGCGCTGGACGAAGCGGTGAGCCGAACCGTCCAGGAACTCGGCGGGATCGACATCGTGGTCAACAACGCCGGCGGGGCCTTTCCCATGCCGCTGCTGGACACGCGCGTGGTCGACCTCGAGGCCGCCTTTCACTTCAACGTCTCGTCGCCGTTCGAGCTCATCCGGCTGGCCGTGCCGCCCATGCTCGAGCGAGGCGGTGGCTCGATCCTGAACGTCGGGTCCATGGCGGGCGTGCACAGTCCGCGCGGTTACGCCGCTTACGGAACCGTGAAGGCGGCCATCCACCACGCCACCGAGTTGATGGCCGCGGACCTGGCTCCGAGGATCCGGGTGAACGCGATCCTGCCCGGGGCCGTCGAGACCGACGCGCTCACGATGTACCTGGAGTACATGGACACGCAGGACCCATCGATCCGAACGACCATGTTGGAACGCACGCACATGCGCCGGAACGGAAGGCCGGAGGACGTCGCCGCGGCCGCGTTGTACCTCTGCTCCGACGCCGCCGCGTGGGTCACCGGGAAGCTCCTCGAGGTCGACGGCGGGTACGCCTTCGAGCTCCTGCCGAGATCACTGCCCGACCTCTAGCCCAGCTTTCGCCGCGGGGTTGCCCGCGAGATCGGGTCGACAAGTCCCACATAGGGCGCATCACGTTTGTCATCCTTGAGGCGAGGTGGTGGGGGTCGGACCGATGACGAAGCGAATCTTGATCGCGGTGCTCGCGTCATTCGCGATCGTGGCGCCGAGCGGACCTGCCACCGCGGGCCCCGTCAACC
>JBHELE010000143.1:0-4593 GCA_046263235.1 Actinomycetota bacterium | reverse complement strand
ACGACGGCACCGACTTCCACGGCTGGGCCAGGCAGGGGGGCGTCCGGACCGTTCAGGGAGTCCTGGAGGAAGCGCTCGGTCGGTTGCTGGGGCGACCGCCTCGGCTCTCGGTGGCGGGACGGACCGATGCCGGAGTCCATGCCTCCGGGCAGGTCGCGTCGTTCGTCGCCGACGCCGTCGATCCGCCGCGGGTGCAGCGGGCTCTGAACGCCATGCTCGCGCCGGAGGTCGTCGTGCGGCGGGCGGCGCGGGCGGCAGACGGCTTCGACGCCCGCCACGACGCCATCGCCCGCGAGTACGTGTACACCCTGAACACGGCGTCGGTGCCGGACCCGTTCACGGCGCGGTTCGAATGGCACCGGCCGGGGTCGCTCCCGGTGGGACCGATGCGCCGGGCCGCTCGCGACCTGCTCGGCCAGCACGACTTCGCGTCGTTCTGCCGCGCCCCGCAGGACGGTGGGACCGTTCGCCGCCTCCACCGGCTGTCCGTCTCCGCGCGAGGCGATCGGCTCGACATCCGAGCCGAGGCCAACGCGTTCGTGCACCAGATGGTGCGGAGCCTGGTCGGCACGCTGGTGGCCGTGGGCGAGGGTCGCATCGATCCGACGTCCATGCCGGCCATCGTGGAGGCCAGGGACAGGAGCGCGGCAGGGGCCGTCGCCCCACCGCACGGGCTCACGCTGGTTCGCGTTCGGTACGGTCGACGGGCCTGACCTCGAGCGGAGCCGCGTCCGTCGGAGGAGCCACCGGCTCGGCCACCGGACGCGCCGTGACGATCAGGGCGACGCCGATGAGGATGACGGCGCTCGCGACGAGTGTTCGGGCCGTGATCGGCTCCGACAGGATGGCCCATCCGAGGAAGACCGCCACCACCGGATTGACGTACGCGTACGTCCCGGCCAGGCGAAGGGGCGCGTTGCCGAGCAACCAGACGTACGCGCTGTACGCGACGATCGACCCGATGAAGATCAGGTACACCAGCGCGAGCACGGAGTCCCCCGTGATGTCCCGCGGATGGACCCTCGACAGCTCCCCGGAGATGATTCCGGCCACGGCCAGCAGGATCCCGCCGCACAAGAGCTCCATCCCGGACGCCACGAACGCACGCTTGGGCAACGCGGACCGCCTCGCGTAGATCGAGCCCGCCGCCCACAGGAACGACGCCGTCAGGACGAACCCGACCCCGATCAGGTCGGTATTGCCGGAGGAGCGTCCGGCCACCAGCAGGGCGAGGCCGGCGAAACCGAGCACCAGGCCGACCACCGCGACGGTGGGCAACCTGGTGCTGGTCACGACCCGGTCCATCACGGCCATCCACAGCGGGACCGTCGCGACGATCAGGGCGACGATGCCGGTGGGGACGCCCCGTTCCTCCGCCAGGACGACACCTCCGTTGCCGCCGAGCAGGAGGG
Source organism: Actinomycetota bacterium (assembly GCA_046263235.1). Lineage (GTDB taxonomy): Bacteria > Actinomycetota > UBA4738 > UBA4738 > UBA4738 > JBHELE01. The sequence continues at coordinate 3,181 of JBHELE010000143.1, read as the reverse complement.
CGCCGCCCACGATCGCCGCCGCCACCCACTGCCGCCATCCGATGGGATCAGCCGCCGCGCCGCCGCGGGGAACGGCCCATGCCAGCAGGAGTCCACCGGCGAGGACGAACCGAACCGCCGCCATCAGCAGGGGCGGGATGGAATCGATGGCGACCTTGATGGCCAGATACGTGGATCCCCATACGAAGTACAGGACCGCCAGCGCGGTCCACACGCGCCATGTTGCGACGTGGTCGCCTTTGGATCCATCTGCGCTCGAATACGAGGAGCGTGACGGCATCCGGACATGATAGGGACCCCTCGTTGTCGGCCCATTCCGAATGGCCCGGCGCGCCGCGTGGGATCATTCTTCCCTGTTCGGACGCTCCGGTGGGCGTCCGCGAGGTCGTCGGAGGAATCCGTGAGAGCAGGCCGCTGGAAGACGCTGGTGTCGTCCCTGGACGATCCATATCCGGTCTATCACGAGCTGCGCTCCGAGGGCACCGTCCTCCGCGGCGCCCCCGGTCAGTGGCTCGTCCTGGGCCACGCCGAGACGTCCGCGGCGCTCCGCGATGTTCGAACCAGCGTCGACCCCACGAAGGCCCAGCGCATCAACATCGCCCCATCGCCCGGCGCCCGGGAGGCGCGTCCGAGGGTCGGACAGCTCGACTCGCAGGCGCCGCGAGACCGGCTGTTCTCGTTGATCCGGCTGGACCCGCCCGATCACACCCGGCTTCGAACCCACGTCTCCAAAGCGTTCACCGTGCGGGCGATCGAGAGCGTCCGGCCGTTCGTCCAGCAGACCGTCGACGAACTCCTGGATCGGGCGGCGGTCCGGGGAGAGCTCGACCTTGTGAACGACTTCGGCTACGAGCTCTCCGTCAACGTGATCGGGCATCTCCTCGGCGTCCCGAGCCACCAGCGCGCCATGGTGGCGCACTGGTCCGAGCAGCTCATTCGAATCCTGAACGCTCCGGCGTCGCCAAGCGCCCACGTCCAGGCCGAGCGCCAGGCGATCGCGCAGAGCCGCGACTACTTCACCGACCTGATCGCGCAGCGTCGGGCCGACCCCCGCGACGACCTCCTGGGACGGCTCATCCAAATGGTCGAGGAGGAGCAGATCACCATGCGGGAGCTCCTCTCGCTGGTCCTCCTTCTCATAGCCGCGGGCCACGAGACGGTGGTCAAGCTGATCTCGAGCGGCGCCCTGGCCCTGGCGAACAGCCCCGACCAGTTCGAGCTGCTCCGAAACGATCCGTCGCTGATCGAGGATGCGGTCGAGGAATTCCTTCGGTTCGAGCCTCCCGTCCAGATCGTCATCCGGTTCATGACCGACGACGTCGAGCTCGGCGGGAAGCGCATCACCAAGGGCAGCCAGCTGGCCATCATCATCGGCGCCGCGAACCGCGACCCTTCGGTGTTCGCCGATCCGGATCGACTGGACATCCGGCGACAGGATAACCGCCATCTGTCGTTCGCCGCCGGAATCCATTTCTGCCTCGGCGCCTCGCTGGCTCGACTGGAGGCGCAGGTGGCGCTGGGGTCGCTGGTCGGCCGGTATCCCCGGCTGGACGTCCTGACCGACCGCGTGGAGCGGTTGCAGAACCTGGTCCTTCGCGGTCTGACGTCGCTGCCCGTGCGGCTGTAGGTCGCAACTCCGCGTCCCCGCGTCGCGCCGGTCCCTGGCGGCGGGCGGCATCCTTTGACGCTCCACGGAGCCCGCGGCTACACTGCTTCGGACGGCCGGTTCCGGCCGCCTTTTCATGACTGCGATGCCAACGACCAGGACCTTCTCGCCCACGCCTCGCCACATCGAACGACGGTGGTACGTCGTCGATGCCGACGGCGTCGTGTTGGGCCGGCTGGCGTCCGAGGTGGCCAAGATCCTGCGCGGGAAGCACAAGCCGATCTTCGCCCCCCATGTCGACACCGGTGACCACGTCGTCGTGGTCAACGCCCGCGGTGTCCGCCTGACCGGCGGGAAGGATCAGTCGAAGGTGTACTACCGGCACTCCGGATATCCGGGCGGACTTCGGGAGATCGAATACGCGCGCCTGCTCGCCGATCGTCCGGCGGTCGCGGTGGAGAAGGCCATCCGGGGGATGCTTCCGAAGAACCGGCTGGGCCGTCAGATGTTCCGGAAGCTCGCGGTGTACGACGGCCCGGAGCACCCGCACCGGGCCCAGCAACCGCAGCCGCTCGAGCTGGGGACGATCCCGCGATGGGATGGACTTCCCACCCCCAAGCCTGCTGCCGCGCCGGAGACGAAGCGACGGCCCCGGAAACGCGCCGCCGCCGCGACGCGCGCCGACGACGCCGCCGGCTCGAAGGGCGCCGGGGCCACCCGCGGCGCCGCTGCGAAGGCCCGGTCCACCGCGGCGGACGCCCCGCCGTCCAAGAGCCCCTCGACCCCGGCGCGGCGAGCGAGCCGCTCGCGGAAGCAGACAGAGGAGTCGTAGATGGTGAGCCAATCCGCCACCGAGGCCAGACTCGCTACCGGGCGCCGCAAGGAGGCCGTGGCCCGGGTTCGACTTCGCCCCGGAACGGGTGCGTTCGAGGTCAACGGCCGGGCCCTCGAGGACTACTTCCCCTCCCGGGTTCACCGCATGATCGCCACGGCGCCCCTTCGTGCGATCGGGCGCGACAAGGAATTCGACGTGGTGGCCAGGCTCGACGGCGGCGGGGTCAGCGGTCAGGCCGGGGCCGTGCGGCTGGGTCTGGCCCGGGCGCTGATCGCGCTGGACCCGTCGGTGCGTCCGCAGTTGAAGAGCGAAGGCATGCTGACGCGGGATCCCCGGGAGAAGGAACGCCGCAAGTACGGCCTGAAGAAGGCGCGGAAAGCCCCCCAGTACTCGAAGCGATAGGTCGGCCCCTCGCCTGGCCGTATCCGTGAGATGACCGCGCCGTGACGAGGCTCTTCGGCACCGACGGGGTCCGGGGCGTCGCGAATCGGGATCTGACGGGCGAGCTCGCCTACCGTTTGGGTCGTGCGGTCGTGATCGTCCTGACCGAACACGGCGAGCGGCGACCGCGCATCGTGGTCGGTCGGGACACCCGGGCGTCGGGGGAGTTCCTGGAGGCGGCGCTCACGGCGGGCGTGTGCTCGGCCGGCGGGGATGTCGTCAAGCTCGGGATCACCACGACGCCCGCGGTGGCGTACCTCACGAACGATCTCGGAGCACAGGCGGGCGTGGTCATCTCG
>JBHELE010000142.1:0-2505 GCA_046263235.1 Actinomycetota bacterium | reverse complement strand
GGTCGGGCCACGAGGTCGCGGACGTCGACCTCGACGGTCATGCCTCCTCGACCTCCTCGACGGCCTCCTCCGCAGCCAGACCCTCACGAACCGTCCCGGCGCCGCGGAGCTTGTCCCGGCCCCGCTGGACCTGGGCCATCGAACGCTCGATCTCCTTGCGCGTGCGTTCGAGGGCGATCTCGTACTGGGCGAGCTTCGCGTCGACGTAGTCCTCCGCCTCCAGCCGCATCTGCCGCGCCTGCTCTCGCGCCTCGTTCAGGATCCGTTCGGCCTCGTCCTGGGCCTCGGCAACGATCTCCTGCTCGGAGACCAGGCGGGCCTGCTCCTGCTTCGCTCGGACGACCAGCGCCTCGGCGTCGCGGCGGCCCTTGGCCAGGAGGTCCTCGCGGTCCTTGACCACCCAGCGGGCCTGCTTGATCTCCTCCGGCAGGTCGGCCACGGCAGCCTCGAGCAGCTCGAGCATCTCCTCCTTGTTGACGAGGACGCTCGCGGAAAGCGGCATCGACTTCGCCTCCTGGATGAGCTCTTCGATCTGCTGGAGTCGTGCCGTGATGTCCACGAGCGCGCTACTCCTTCCCGGCCCCGAGGCGATCGACCAGCGCCTGCTCGACGAACGGTGGCACGAGCCCGGCGATGTCGCCGCCGAACCGGACGACCTCCTTGATCAGCGACGACGACAGGTAGGACCACTGCGGGCTGGTGGGGACGAAGAACGTCTCGACGCCCGCCATGCGGTGGTTCATCTGCGCCATCTGGAGCTCGTAGTCGAAGTCGCTGACCGCGCGGATCCCCTTGACCACGACGGCGTCTGTCTTGGACCGGACGTAGTTGACCAGGAGGCCGGAGAACGACTCGACCTGGACACTGTCGAGGTCGGCCACGGCATCCTTCAGCATGCGAACCCGATCCTCCACGGCGAACAGCGGCGTCTTGGCCGGGTTCTCCAGCACGGCGACCACGACCAAGTCGAAGCAACGGGTGGCGCGCTTGATGATGTCGATGTGGCCGTTGGTAACGGGATCGAACGTTCCGGGACAGAGGGCGGTGAGCCCCATTCGCGAAGAACCTCCTGATGTCGCGGTGACGACGCTACGGGGTCAAGAACACGAGCAGGACCGCGTCTCCGTACGAGAGCCGCCGCTCGACCAGCCAGTTTATCGGAATGACAGGTGTGTAACTCCGCCGGGATCGGGTGAGGACGACCCGCGCCCGGGATTCCAGGACGTCCCGCCCGTCGAGGTCCCCGAGCAGCTCGTCCAGGTCTGCCGGGCGGATCGCGTACGGCGGATCCAGCACGACCAGCCCGAATCGTCCCAGTTTCGACCGAAGCGCCCGCCGGACGTCCTGCTGCCGTACCTCCGCCCTGGGCGTCAGCCTGGTGTGGGCGAGGTTGAGGCGAATCGTCCGGGCGGCTGCCGGGGCCGAGTCCACGAACACCGCTCGCGCCGCCCCCCTGGAGAGCGCCTCGATGCCCACGGCACCGGTCCCGGCGAACAGGTCGAGGACGTCGACGTCCGACACCACCTCGCCGAGGCTCGAGAACAGACCCTCCCTGGCGCGGTCGGACAGCGGCCGCGTCCCGGCCGGCACCGCCGCCAGCCTGACTCCCTTCGCCGAGCCGGCGATCACCCTCACCGGGCGACGGCGCCGATCCGTCCCTCTCCGAGCACGTGCGGAAGCACCGCGGACCCCGGGATGGGAACCCGGACGGGCCGGACGTCCACGACGAATCCCCCGCGCTCCAGCTCTCCCACGGTGTCTCGGTTCGGATGGCATCCCCCGCCGAACCATCCCCAGGGCCGCTCGATGAGGTCCTGGATCCTGGCGAGGCGCCGATTCGGCGACCGGACGTGCTCGTACAGGCGAATCACGCCGCCCGGGCGAAGGACCCGCCGGATCTCCGCCACCGCCGCGGCCGGGTCGCGGACCGAGCAGAGCATGAGCGAACAGACGACCGCGTCGAACGTCTCGTCGGGGAACGGAACCTCCTCCGCGGACCCTCGGACCAGGCGGACGGGAACGGGTGCGGCGTCGGCTCGCGGCTGGGCCAGACGGAGCATGTTCGGCTCCGGCTCGCACGCCACGACGACCCCCGCCCGCCGGTAATGCGCGAAGTTGAGACCGTTGCCAGCCCCGACCTCGAGCACGGCGCCGGTCAGGTCGGCGCACAGCTCGTCACGGATGGACGCCTCCCAGGCGTCCTCGGCCTTTACCGCGATTCGCTCGTAGAAGCGAGCGAACCAGGGGTGGGCGCGGAGGGGCCGGGGGCGACGGCGGGCTTCGTCGTCGGACATCGATCGGTCGGGACGAGACGTCATGAGCGTGTGGCGCAGGTGAACGGGTCGTAGATCGTGCGCCCTTGTGGCGGCGACGGACACGGCGCGGGCTTGCAGTAGACGACCAGCAGGACCTCAGCGCCCACGGACACGGTCGAGCCGGGGAGCGGGACCTGCCGCGCCACCCTGTCTCGAGGGCTTCCGGCCGGCTCCCCGAGCGGAACGACCC
>JBHELE010000141.1:0-6190 GCA_046263235.1 Actinomycetota bacterium | reverse complement strand
GCTGTGTCGCGGCGCGTGCCTCTTCCATGGTGAAGGCGCCTCGGCGGCTGCGGATCCAGGCGCGCGATTCTCGGTGCCACAGGGCCTCGTAGGCGATGAGGCACAGGCAGACGGCCGCGACCAGCCCCAGCGCGACCAATGGTGGTACGTGCATGACAACGGGCACCAGCCCCAGTAGCACGACCGTCGCGACCGGCCGACCCCGCCCCCAGCCACCGCCGATCCGCAACCGCAAGGCGATGTGGGCCAGCAGGTAGAGAGCGACTCCCCCAGAAAGGCCGAGCGCCGGGACGCTCCCGAGAGAGCCGTGCACGTCGGCCAGCGCGGTCTTCAAGCCGAACGCGAACAAAACGATGCCTCCTACCATTGGCAGGTGGAGGTACGAGTACGCGTCTCTGGCGAGGGCGGCGCGGGCGGACCCGGTGGCTTCCTCGAGCCTCGCCTGGCTGATGTAGACCGTCCAGTCGAAATACGACCACCACACACACGCGGCGACGCTGATTCCCAAGATGGCCGCCGCGATGACGCCGGCGCTCAGCGGGAGGCCGGCCGCGCCGACCCCGATGGCAACGATCGACTCACCGAGCGCGATGATGATGACCAGCCCGAAGCGCTCGCGAAGTGCTCCGGCGATACCCGCCATCCGCGCATGTGGCCCACAACGGGACCGAGGTAGTCGATCGTGAGCGCAGCGCCCCACACCGCCAGCTGCGCCGACCCATGGAGGAAACCCGCCACCACGAGCAATGCGGGGCCGAGGGTGGCCGGCGGCACGAGCCGCAGCACGGCCCCGAACAGGTCCCGATCGCCGCGACCCGCCATCGCGTACAGGACGAGGTGGAGGATGCGCACGACGAAGTAGGCGAAGCCGAAGGTCACCCCGTCGCTGCCGAATGCGCCCGGAGCTGCCAGCGACACGAGAAGCATCGCCGCGATCGCCGTGAGCACCGCCATCCTGACGATCCCTTCTTCGGGATCGAGGGTGTTCGTCAGCCAGGCATACGCAGACCAGGCCCACCACAGCGCGCCGAGCAGCAACAGGCCTCGAAGAAGACCGCCACCCGTCGGGCTGTGCGACAGGAAGCTCGTGACCTGCGTGATGGCGAAGACCACCACCAGATCGAAGAACAGCTCCAGTGGCGTGACCCGGTTTCCCTGCTCCGCTTGCCGATCGCTCATGTGGGCAACCCTCGTCGTCGCTCGAAGCGTACGGTCACATGCAGGCGGTCGCCATCTGAGCGGCTCACGACTGGTCAACGCTGGAGGATGATCGAGCCAGTCCCCACGAGAGGAGGAGCCCGTGGCGGCGCCGAACAGCCTCGACGAGTACCTGGCGGCCATCCCCGAGTCGCAGCGAGCCGTTCTGGAGGACCTTCGGAAGGCCGTCAAGGCAGCCGCGCCCACCGCGACGGACGTGATCAGCTACAAGATGCCCGCCGTGAAGGTCGATGGACGAATCGTCGTGTGGTATGCCGCGTTCAAGGACCACTGCAGCCTCTATCCAGCGAGCGAGGCGGTCATGAAGGCCCATGGGAAGGAGCTGGGACCGTACCTCTCCGGGAAGGGGACGCTTCGGTTCACGCCGGAAAAGCCGATCCCGGCTCGGCTCCTCAGGAAGATCGTGAAGACACGGATCGAAGAGAACGCCCGGCTCAGAGGGGCGTGACGGAGCGGCGAGCGCGACGCCCCGGTCGTCGGAGCGTCCGGAAGGGTGACCGACCGTACGCCACGAGCACCGCATGAGCTCGGCTGCCAGCCAGCCGTTCCTCCCGGGTCCCGGCAGGCCGTTCGACGAATGGCGCACCTTCCGGTGCGCATGCCTGAAGTCGAGCTCGCATGGCGTGAAAGAGGGGGTCGCGCCGGCTCCTGGAGAGGAACGTCGTCTCCTCGTGCGTGACCGGTCCGGTCGCGTTCCCCCATCGGAACCACAGAAACCGGTGAGCCGGTGTCCATTCGAGGCGGCGATGGGGCGGATGGTGGAGCCGAAGCATCGGCCGCTCGTCGTGCCGCCGACCTTCGCTCCAGCTCCCGATCTCGTCGAACCTCAGCGCGTCGTGGGCCCATGGGCGGTCTGCCCAGGAGCCCAGCTGCCAACCGAAGAGGATGCGTCGATAGGTCATGACCGCCTGCGGACCGGCCACGACCACGGATTCGTTCCTTCCGAATGGGCGCGAAGATAGGACTCGAGCTCTCGGTTCGTGGCCACAACACACGAACATACGAGGATCCGCCCGCCATTTGACAGACGCGTTGGTCTTGCGCTAGATTACCGATGGGTTATATAACCGCAAGGTTAGAGAGGCGGATGGCGATGCCGACGGCGACCAAGCAGCTCGACAGGACGTTCGCCGCGTTGGTGGATCCGACCCGACGGGCCATCCTGGCCCGGCTGTCGAAGGGAGACGCCTCGGTGACCGAGCTGGCCCGGCCCTTCGCGATGAGCCAGCCCGCGATCTCGAAGCACCTGAAGGTGCTGGAACGGGCCGGCCTGGTCGCCCGCGGTCGCGAGCGCCAGCGACGACCAGCTCGCCTCAACGCCGAGCCGCTGAAACAGGTCGCCGACTGGGCCGAGGGCTACCGCCGGTTTTGGGAGGAGAGCTACGACCGGCTGGAGGAGTACCTGGAGAAGCTCCAGGACCGAGGAAAGGAGGGGAAGCATGGCCGCAAGCGGTAAGACCATGGAGGTCACGACTCCGTCGGACCGGGAAATCAAGATCACTCGCGAGTTCGACGCTCCGCGCGATCTGGTGTTCGAGGCTCACACCTCGTGCGAGCACCTGTCGAACTGGTGGGGCCCCCGGAAGTACGAGGTGGCCGACTGCGAGGTGGACTTCCGTGAGGGCGGAACGTGGCGGGTCGTTCACCGCGCCGAAGGCGAGGAACATGAGTTCCGAGGCGAGTACAGAGAGATCGTTCGTCCCGAGCGCATCACGTGGACGTTCGAGTGGATGGGACTGCCGGGTCACATCTCCGTCGACACGATCACGCTCGACGAGCGCGACGGCAGGACGCTCGTGACGACCACGTCGCAGTTCGACACGGTGGAGGACCGGGACGGCATGCTGCAGTCCGGCATGGAGTCGGGCCTCGCCGAGACCTGGGAGCGCCTCGACGAGTACCTGCAGGCCTTGGCCGAGCGAAAGGCGCAGGCCTAGCTCCGTCGCGTTCCGGCACGACCGCACCGGCGATGGTTCGCGGCGATCGAGGCCGCGGACCATCGTCGTCATCCGGCCCGACGCTGAGGAATAATGACGGCCGCCGGCTGAGCGACGACAGGAACGACCGAGGGGAGGGGGTTCGTGCGGCTATTGCGGGTCGCGCGCCGAGCGAGGCGACCGGCCACAGTGATGGCCGCGGTTGCCTTGGCCGCTCTGCTGGCGTCGACGGCGTCCGCGGGCGGAGCACGACGGGAAGGCCGGCGGGGTCCCGAGCCGCGAACGGATCCTTCGGCGTCGGGAGGCCTGGTCGCCACCGATCGGTGGGGAATGGCGACCCGAGCCAGCGCCGGTCGCTCGGCCGCATCATCGCAATTGCGGATCGCCGGGGCCGACGGCGACCTCGAGCCGGGGTTTCCGGTGCAGACCTACGAACGGGGCGGCACCTACCACGCCGGCCCCGCGATCAACGCCCTGGTGGGGAACCTCGACGCCGACCAGTACCTCGAGATGTGCGCCAGCGCTCTCGCCGTGGGGCCGATGTATTGCTGGAACCACACCGGCGACCGGCTGCGCGGATGGGTCCCGCCCAACCGATCCTCGGGGCCGGGTACGCGGCGCTCGGGGCATTCTCTCCGGCCCGCGGCCAGGAGGTCGTGGTGGGGTTCTTCGGTGACCTCATCGGCGCGTACGATCGAGTCGGCCGCTCCCTCCCCGGGTGGCCGGTGAACAGCTCGAACTACGTCTCCACCGGTCCGTCCCTGGTTCGGGTCAGCCCGACCTCGTCCCTCCCGATGATCGGCGAGGAGGACTGGGCGCTCCACGCGTACCGCCCCGATGCCACGCCTCCTGCCGGCTGGCCGGCGACCGCCAACGTCGGTGGACAGGAGCGGCACACCCCGGCGGTGGGGAACGTGGACGGCGTCGCCGGTGCGGAGATCTTCACGGCATCGGGCTGGACCTCGCCCGGCGTGTATCTCTTCGGCCTGCGCGGCGATGGTTCATCCCTACCGGGGTATCCCGTCGTGTTCCAGGGCGACGTTGACACGTTCCCCGCGGTCGGCGACGTCGACGGCGACGGACAACTCGAGGTCGTCATCGTCGGCGCCGAGCCGACGTATGCTTGGCGGGCCGCCGTCATCGTCATCACGGCGGCCACCGGCGCGGTCGAAGGAACGAGGCTCCTCTCCGCCGGCGTTCCAAACGGAACGGCGCCGGCGCTCGCCGACCTCGATCAGGACTGTGGGGTTGGCGGCCTCGTCGAGATCATCGTGCAGACCGAAGGAACGCTCGAGGTCGTGCGGTGGAACGGATCGACGTTCTCTAACTATCCCGGATGGCCCCGGACGTGGAGCACCACCCAGTGGATCGGGAACTCGGCCCCCGCCGTGGGCGACGTCGACGGGGACGGCCTCCCCGACCTGGTCATCACGGGACAGGTCGCGGGGGACGGAACGAACGGCTCCGTCTACTTGTATTCCCGAGGCGGGGTCCTCCACCCCCGGTTCCCCAAGAACATCCGGTTGGGAAGCGGAGGCGCGCCGGCCATCGCCGACCTGGACCGGGACGGACGAAACGAGATCGTCGTGAAGGGAAGTCCCTGGAACGGCTTCAGCGGACTGAAGGACACGCTGTGGGTATACGACCTCGGCGGAACGACACCCCACGGGCCGATTCACTGGGGGCAGTTCATGCACGACGCGGCGCACACGGGGACGTACACGCGGGCGTACTGCTAGCGGCGGCCATGGACGACGCTTCGAGGGCACGCCATCCGCTCGTCGCGAGGACCGAGTCGGGCCGCCCTGACCGGTCAAATCCGATAAAAGTCTCCCGTGGTGTCGAAATCGAGCGGTGGTTGTCCGACGCGCTCATAGAGGCCGGGTCCGACCCGGGAACGCACCCGGGGGCCCGCCGGAGGAGGAGGGAACCGCGATGCCGAAGTTCGTCATGTTCGTCAAGGGTGACCCCAAGCCGGGCTTCGTGCCGAGCCAGGAGGACATCGAACCCATGGTCCGGTACAACGAGGATCTGCAGAAGGCCGGGGTGTTGCTCGACCTGAACGGCCTGCACCCGAGCGCCAACGGCGCCCGAGTGAACTTCGCCAGCGGACAGCCCACCGTCATCGACGGGCCGTTCACCGAGTCGAAGGAGCTCGTGGCCGGCTACTGGGTCATCCAGACGAAGTCCATGGAAGAGGCCATCGAGTGGGCCAAGCGGGCGCCGATGGCTCCGGACGACCGGTTCGAAGGGGACCCCGTGATCGAGATCCGGCAGATCTTCGAGCTCGACGAGTTCGGCGAGGGCCCCGGCACGGATCGGGCCCGAGAGCTGGAGAAGGAGCTCTCCAACAGCAAGGAGTGACCACCCGGGATCCGCGAAGGGCGGTCGAGGCGGTCTGGAGGATCGAGGCTCCCCGGCTGATCGCGGGACTGGCCCGGATGGTCAGGGACGTCGGCCTGGCCGAGGACCTCGCCCAAGATGCCCTCGTCGCCGCGCTCCAGCAGTGGCCTGAGTCGGGCGTGCCGGACAACCCGGCCGCCTGGCTCATGGCCGTGGGGAAGCGGCGGGCCATCGACCACTTCCGCCGGACGGCCGTGGCGGCGCGAAAGGAAGGGGAGCTCGCGCAGGAGCTCACGGCGCGGGAGGAGACGATGAGCGGCGACGGCGATCGGGAGGACGATCTCCTCCGGCTCGTCTTCGTCGCGTGCCATCCGGTGCTGTCAGCCGACGCGCGTGTGGCATTGACGCTCCGTCTGCTCGGCGGCCTGACGACGGAGGAGATCGCTCGTGCCTTCCTCGTGCCGGAGACCACGCTGGCGCAGCGGATCGTGCGAGCGAAGCGCACGCTGGCCGAAGCTCGCGTTCGCTTCGAGGTCCCGGACCCACACGACCTGGCCGACCGGCTGTCGTCCGTGCTCGAGGTGATCTACCTCATCTTCAACGAGGGCTATTCGGCGACGGCTGGCGACGACTGGGTCAGGCCGGCGTTGTGCGAGGACGCCCTTCGGCTCGGCAGGATCCTGGCCGGGCTG
>JBHELE010000140.1:0-5666 GCA_046263235.1 Actinomycetota bacterium | reverse complement strand
GCACCTGGTCCTGCGGCCGCTTCGGACCGGCCACGCTGGGCACGACGGTCGACAGATCGAGCTCGAGCTTCTCGGAGAACACCGGTTCGGCGGATTCGTCGTGCCACAGCCCCTGTTCCTTGGCGTACACCTCCACGAGCTCGATCAGATCGTCCGGACGACCCGTCATGCGCAGGTACCGGAGGGTCTCGTCGTCGCTGGGGAAGATCGTCATCCTGGAGCCGTACTCCGGGGACATGTTGCCGATGGTGGCCCGGTTCTCCAGAGGCACCCGGCCGACGCCCGGCCCGTAGAACTCCACGAACTTCCCCACCACGCCGTGCTGGCGAAGCATGTGCGTCACCGTCAACACGAGGTCGGTCGCCGTCGAGCCCTCGGGCAGCTCGCCGGTGAGCTTGAACCCGACCACCGGAGGGATCAGCATCGAGATCGGCTGGCCGAGCGCCGCCGCCTCGGCTTCGATCCCACCGACGCCCCAACCCACCACCCCCAGGCCGTTGACCATGGGGGTGTGCGAGTCGGTCCCGACCAGCGTGTCCGGGAACGCCACGCCGTCGCGCCGCTGCACCACCCGGGCGATGTACTCGAGGTTCACCTGGTGGCAGATGCCGGTGTTCGGCGGGACCACGCTCATGTTGTCGAAGGCGCCCTGGGCCCACCGGAGCAGTTCGTAGCGCTCGCGGTTCCTCTGGAACTCGAGCTCCGCGTTTCGAATGAACGCGTCCGGTCGTCCGTACACGTCGGCCACGATCGAGTGATCGATGATGAGGTCGACCGGGACCAGCGGGTTGACCCGCCCGGGGTCTCCTCCCAAATCCGCCATGGCGTCGCGCATGGCGGCGAGGTCGACGACGGCCGGCACGCCCGTGAAGTCCTGCATCAGGATTCGAGCAGGGCTGAACGCGATCTCGACCGGCCCCGGCGTCGAGCCGCGCCATCCAGCCACGGCCCGCACGTCGTCGGCGGTGACCGAAACGCCGTCCTCGTTCCGAAGGAGGTTCTCCAGCAGGACCTTCATGGAGTACGGCAGCGAGCCGCCGTCGACGCCGTCCAGCGCGTTCAGCCGAAACACGTCGACGGCGTCGCCACCGGGCAGAGAAAGGGACGAACGCGCGCCGAAAGTGTTCGAGGAAGAAGACGGGCTCATCCGTTTTCAACTCTACGCGCTCGCGTCGAAAGACGCCGCTTGGCTACAGTTCGATCGTGAGACGTGCGCTCGCCGTCCTCTCATCTTCCGCGCTCCTGCTGGTGATGAGCGCCGCCGCATGCAGCGGGTCAGACGCGTCCGGTGATGAGGCTCAGGTTCGCGCGGCCTTCCGAACGTACAAGCAGGCTGTCCTATCGGGAAACGGCGAAGCTGCCGCCGGCGTCGTGACCGCGGACACGATCGAGTTCTACGATCGCATTCGGGCGCTGGCACTGTCGGCAGACTCGGAGGCCGTGCACGGCTACTCCATGATCAACCGGCTGTCGATCGCCGCCTTTCGCCTCCTGGTGTCCGCCGACACATTGAGGTCGCTCTCCGGACGGCAGTTATTCGCGTATGCCGTCGAACACGGCATCGGGATCGATCAGGAGGGAGTCACCGGTCTCGAGCTCGACGGCGTGGACGTCTTCGGGAATACCGCGAAAGCGAAGGTCGTGGTTCGGGGAGATGAGACTCCGCTCGAAGTCGAATTCAACAAGGAGCGGGGGGCGTGGAAGTTCGACATCGAGGGTCTTCTCGGCTTCGCGGATTTGGCACTGCAGGAAGCGGCCGACAAGGTTGGGATTCCTGAGGACGAGCTCATCTACCGCGCGCTCGAGGCGGGTTCGGGGAGGCACGTCGACGCGTCGATCTGGGATCCATTGCAGCCGTAGAGCGTCGCCGAAGTCATCGCGGCCGGCGTTGCTCCCTACATCACGCCCCGGCTACGGCCGCCCTCCCGGTCGCCTCGGCGCCGCCGAAGCCGGCTCGCTGCTGGTAAAACGTCGCACGCGGGTCCGCCGCCGAGGCCTTCCCCGCCTCGAACATGCCGAACTTGAATCCGAGGGATGCCGCGGTCGCACTGAGGCCCGCCGCCCACCGCCACCGCCGCCCGGGAACCAGGTTGAGGACCAGGCTGGACACCGTCAGCGCTTTGGCGGCCCGGAGCATGGCGCCACTCGCACCCTCATGAAGCGGCCTCGCCACGCGCTCCACACTCGCCGCGTCACGCTGCACTAGCCGCTCCGCGAGCAGCTCACCGATGGCGCCGGCCACGGCGAACCGCCGGACGATTCCGTGCTCTCGGTCCGAGAGCTTCATGGTCTGGAGGACGCCTGCCGCCGCCATCACCGCGGAAGCGACGAAGGCCGGCGGCGTCGCCGTGCGGGTCGCCTGCCACACGGGGACGGCCGTTCCGGACAGCAGGACCCCGGGGTATCCGGCCAGCGGTCCGCCCAGCACACCGGCTCCCAGGCCGGCGGCGTCGCCGACGGCTCCGAGCACACCCGACGCGCTCCCCAGCACCGCGGAGCCCGCGGCGACGGGGGCAGCGGACGCGAGGATCCACGACCCCATGTTCATGGGCGAGGACGGCCGGACGACCCGAAGCATGTTGAGGAACCTGGCCGGCCGGCCCAGGTCGTGGATGAGCAGGGCCGTTCCGACGGCGCCACCGATCGCCGCGATCCACCGGCATCGCGTGACCAAGGTCGACAATCCGGGACGGTCGGAGAGCTGCGCAGCGGCACCGAGGACCGCAGCCGCGCCCGCGGCACCTCCGGCGTAGAAGTACGCTGGGACGGCCCAGATCCACGTGGGTTGCTTCAGGACCGGAAGGTCATAGTAGGTCGCGTCCGCCCGGCTCGCCGGGTCCGACGGAACCTGCGCCCACACCCCGTACGGCTCGCCCCCTTCAGCACGCGTGCGCTCCGGCGGGGCGACCTGCTGCGCCCCCTCCCCGGTGAGCAGGCCCCGTTCCGGATCGATGTTTCGGCCATCGCCCCGATTCGGACCGGGCGCATCATGGTCGAACGGTCGATTGGATTCGCTCATCGCCCGTCTCTCACCCCGGACAGGACCGCCGCCGCAGCTCCGAGCGCCAGCCCGACGACGGCCCCGGCCATCGCGATCCAGCTCTGGCCGGTCTTCTTCTGCGGAACGACCGGATCCGGAGGGAGGTTGTAGACCTCCGGCCGGTCGACCAGGAGGAAGAATGCGTTCAAACCCTCCGTCCCCGGCTGCTTTCCCTCATCGGCGCCGTAGAGGTAGGCCTCCGTCACGCCTCGGTCGTGGAGCTGTCGAACCCGGACCTCGGCCCGGGCGCGAAGCTCATCCAGGTCGCCGAACTGGATCGAATCGGTCGGGCATGCCTTGGCGCACGCCGGCGTCATGTCCCCCTTGAGCCGGTCGTAGCACATCGTGCACTTCCATGCCCGGCCGTCGTCCTCTCGCCGGTCGATGACGCCGAAGGGGCACGCCGAGACGCAGTAGCCGCAGCCGTTACAGATGTCGGGCTGCACGTACACGGTGTCGAACTCGGTGCGGACGATGGCGCCCGTCGGGCAGCTCTCCAGACATCCCGCTCGCTGACAGTGCTTGCACACGTCGGACATGAGGAGCCAGGAGAAGTCGCCCTGGGCCGTGGTCTGGCCGCCCAGCGGGACCGGCCGTTCGATGAACGCCACGTGGCGCCACGTCGAGGCCGACAGGTCGACCGTGTTGTCGTAGGACATCCCGGTGAAGAACAGGCCATCGTCGGGGAGCTGGTTCCATTCCTTGCAGGCGACCTCGCATGCCTTGCATCCGATGCACACCGTCGTGTCGGTGAAGAATCCCTTACGGCCCGAACCGGCGGCGTCGAGGGCTCCACGGGCGAGGCCCCGCCCAACCCCCGCTCCGCCCTCGACGCCGCCGATCACGACTGTTCGCCTTCCTTGCCGGCTCCGGCTTCGACGCCGTGCTCCCCCGCCGGACGCTCGCCCACGATCGGCAGATCCCGCCGCGCGCCGTCTCCCTCCGCGGGCCCGTGCAGAGGGCCGCTGGTCACCACCCGGCGCCGCCTGCTGCGGCGGCCCGGCTCGATGTTGCCGGTCAGGGCCTTCGACTCCTGGATCGAGACGTTCGGGTCGGCCACGAACGAGATGAGCTCGTTGGCGGCATCGCCGGTCGACAAGCCGCGACCGCCCCAGTGGTACGGCAACCCGATCTGGTGGACCATTCGACGCTTCCCGAGCCGGAGAGGCGGGATCCGGTCGGTCACGAGCACGCGGGCCTCGATCTCGCCTCGCGCGGTCGAGATGGTCGCCCACCCCCCATTCGTCAACCCTTTCTCCCTGGCCAGGCCCGGCGAGACCTCACAGAACATCTCGGGCTGTAGCTCCGAGAGCCACGACAGCCACCGGCTCATCCCCCCGGCGGTGTGGTGCTCGGTCAGCCGGTACGTGGTGATGGCGTAGGGATACCGGGGGTCGTCGAACGCGCGGTGATACGGGTTGTCCTTGCGCCTCCATTCGACCCGAGCGGGATTGCATTGCTGCCCGTAGAGCGCGTTCTCGCACACCGACTCCTGCGGTTCGTAGTGCGTTGGGAGCGGCCCGTCCAGGAGCCCGTTCGGCGCGTACAGCCACCCCTTCCCGTCGCCCTGCAAGAGGAATGGGTCGTTCCCCGCGATGGTGTCGACGCCTGTCGCGCGCTTCCCGGGCCGGTACGACGGGGGGCGGTCCTTGATGAAGTCCGGTTCGTCGTGGCCGGTCCACTCGGCCTTCTCCTCGTCCCACCACACGTAGCGCTTCCGTTCGGACCAGGGCCGTCCGTCCGGATCGGCCGAGGCCCGGTTGTACAGAATCCGCCGGTTGGCGGGCCACGCCCATGCCCACTCCGGTGCCACCCACGTCTGCTCGCTCCACGGTGTGCGCCGGGCGGTCTGGTTCACGCCGTCCTGGTAAGCGCCTGAGTAGATCCAGCACCCACACGCGGTCGACCCATCGTCCGCGAGGTCGCGGAAATCGTTCACGGGCTTGCGGTCGGCGACCGTGTAGCCGCTGATCTCCGCCAGCACCGATTCGGCGTCAGGCTCGTCGTGCGGGCCGTGCGTGGGGTAGTCCCACGTGAGGTCCTGGATGGCCCGGTCCTTGGGGTCGCGTGAGTTCGCGTACAGACGCTTCAGCCGTTTCCCCGGGTGGTACATGAAGTGGAGCTCGCTACGGGAATCGCCGGGCGGGTCCACGGCCTTGTGGTGCCACTGCACGAGCCTCTGCGTGTTCGTGAACGCGCCGTCCTTCTCCGTGTGCGCTGCGGCGGGGAAGCAGAACACCTCCGTCTTGATCTCCTCCGGTTTGATCTCGCCGCGGTCGATTTCCGGAGCGCTCCGCCAGAACTCGGCGGTCTCGGTGGGAGCGAAGTCCCGCACCACAACCCACTCCGCCGCGCGCAGGCCCTTCCGGTGCAGCGCCCCATGCATCGAGCCGACCGTGGGGTTCTCCCCCATCACGAAGTACCCCTTGACGCCGCCGTCGGCCATGTCGGCCACGGTGACCATGTGCGAGTGGTCGCCGGAAAGCTGGGGGAGGTAGTCGTAGCAGAAGTGGTTGCCCTTCTCCGCGGCATCTCCCCACCATGCCTTGAGCAGCGAGACGATGTACTTCGGCATCTCGCTCCACCAGCCGCGTTCGGAGGCGTGGTCCTGGATGTACTTCTGGAG
>JBHELE010000139.1:0-4054 GCA_046263235.1 Actinomycetota bacterium | reverse complement strand
GGTCTCGGTCATCGTCATCCGCGGCGCGGGCGGCAACTTCAGCGTCGGCGGCGACTTCAAGGAGCTCGAGGCGCTGCGCGCGCAGGGCCCGGCGGCGATGGCCGGACTGTTCGCCGCGTTCGGGCGGGCGTGCGCGCTCGTCGGCGAGGTCGACGTTCCAGTCGTCAGCGTCGTCGAGGGCTACGCGATGGCGGGCGGCTTCGAGCTCATGCAGGCGTCGGACATCGCGCTCGTCGCCGACGAGGCCAAGCTCGCCGACAACCACTCGAACTTCGGGCAGGTGCCCGGTGGCGGCAGCTCCCAGCGGCTGCCCAGGCTCGTCGGGCGCCAGCGCGCGCTCGGGCTCATCCTGACCGGCGATCACCTGAGCGGCACCGACGCCGTCGCGTGGGGCCTGGCCTACCGCGCCGCGCCCGCAACCGAGTTCGAGTCGATGGTCATGGAGCTCGCCACCTTCATCGCCGGCAAGAGCCGGGAGGCGCTCGCCCGTACCAAGCATCTGGTGTACGAGGGCCTCCAGCTCCCGCTCGCCGACGGGACGGCGCTCGAGATCGAGACGGTCCTCGAGCACCTGGGAGGCGCAGGCGCAGGCGAGGGCATCGACCGGTTCGTGCGCGGCGAAAATGCGGGCTCGTGACATGGAGCGCTTGATCGACAGCGGCCCTGTCCTTCTGGACCTCGACGGCACGGTCGCCCGGGTGCGGCTCAACCGACCCGACGCTTCCAACGCGCTCAACCTCGACCTGCTCAAGGCGCTGGAGGAGGGCCTGGTCGAAGCGGAGCGGTCGCCGGCCCGGGCGGTCGTCGTCACGGGCGAGGGCGCGGCGTTTTCGGCGGGGGCGGATCTCTTCGAGGTGCTCGAGGAGGGGTCGGAATACATCGACGCGGCCGGCCGGTCACTGTCGTCCTGCTTCGCCGCGCTCTTTCGGTTCCCCCGGCCGGTGGTCGCCGCGGTGAACGGTCACGCCATCGCCGGTGGCTGCATCCTGGTTTCGGCCTGCGACTACCGAATCTCGGCCGGCGGCGACCATCGCATCGGGGTGACCGAGCTCGCCGTGGGCGTCCCGTTCCCGACGTGGGCGCTCGAGATCATGCGCTTCGCGGTCCCCGGAGCAACGCTGCAGGAGCTGGTCATGCTGGGGCGGACGTATTCGCCCGACCGAGCCCTGGAGAAGGGGCTGATCGACGAGGTGGTCGAAACGGAGCGTCTGACCGAGCGCGCGGTCGAGATCGCGGGGCGCCTCTCACGGGTCCCCGGGAGCACGTTCGAGATCACGAAACGAGCCCTGCGCGCCCCCACGGAGGCTCGCGTGGCGGCACGAGCCGAGCACGACGATGCGGTCGTCCGAGCGCTGTGGGACAGCCCCGACGTCCGGACGTCGATCGGCGCGTTCCTGACGAAGACGTTCGGGTCGAGATGAGCGACTCGCAGGAGCGGTTCGAGGCGCTGCAACGAAAGCTCGTCCCGCTGTGGAAGACGCTCTCGGCCCTGAACGAGGAAGAGCAGACCATCGTCGTCCTTCCCTCGATCAACGTGGACGCCCCATTCCTGAAGGGCCCGCTGCTCCAGGCCTACGAGGAGCGGTACCTGTTCCTGCTCCTCCTGCTGCGACAGCCGAAGGCCCACCTCGTGTACGTGACATCGATCGACATCGAGCCGGACGTCATCGACTATTACCTGGGGCTGCTCCCCGGCGTGGTCCCGGCGCACGCCCGACGCCGATTGCATCTCGTCCCCGCCGGCGATGACTCCGCCCGGCCGCTGAGCGAGAAGATCCTGCAGCAACCGGCGGTGATCGAACGCCTTCGGTCGCTGGTGATCGACCCCGACCGCGCCCATCTCGTGCCCTTCAACTCGACCGCCGCCGAGCGCGACGTTGCCCTCGCGCTGGGGATACCGATGTACGGGGCCGACCCGAAGTTCCTCCCTCTCGGGACGAAGTCCGGTGCGCGGCGGCTGTTCCGAGAGGAGGGCGTGCCGTGTCCGGAGGGGGTCGAGGACGTCCACTCGCCGGACGAGGTGGTCGAGGCCGTCCAGAGGATTCGGCGGCGTCGCCCCGACGCCCAAGAGGTGCTGGTCAAGCTGAACGAAGGCGTGTCCGGAATGGGGAACGCCCGGGTGTCGTTGGCGGATCTGCCGCCGGCCGGATCGGCGGCCGCGCCGACCGCCATCGCCGAGCGCCTCCGGACGATGGAACCGGAATCAAGCATGGTCACGCTCGAGGATTTCCTGGAGGGATTGCGAACCACGGGCGGGGTGGTGGAGGAACGCGTCACCGGCCGCGAGGTTCGGAGCCCCAGCGTGCAGATGCGGGCGACCCCCCTCGGGGAGCTCGAGGTCCTGTCGACGCACGATCAGGTCCTGGGCGGGCGGAGCGGACAGGAGTATTTCGGGGCCCGCTTTCCCGCCGACCCGGAGTACGCCGGCCCTATGACGATGGAGGCCGAACGGATCGGCCGGCGCCTGGTCGCCGAAGGGGTGCTCGGCAGGTTCGCCATGGACTTCGTGGTGGTCAGAAACGATTCCGGCGGCTGGGATACGTATGCCATCGAGCTGAACCTTCGAAAGGGCGGCACCACGCATCCGTTCCTCACGCTGCAGTTCCTGACCGACGGGAGCTACGACCCGAACACGGCGACGTTTCGGTCTCCGTCGGGTGGGGCCAAGCACTTCATCGCGAGCGATCACGTCGAGTCGGAGGCGTACCGCGGCCTGACTTCGGAACGGTTGTTCGACATCGCGCTCTGTCACGGCCTGCATTTCGACCAGGCGCGGCAGACCGGCGTGGTGTTCCACATGCTGGCCGCGCTCACCCCGCTGGGGCGATTCGGCCTGACGGCGGTGGCCGACTCGGCTGCGGCGGCCCAGGAGCTGTACGACCGAACCGTAGGTGTCCTCGAGCGAGAGGCCAGCGGGAGGTGAACGAGCAGGGCGGCGCGTCGAGATGGGGAGGCGTCGCGGGCAAGCGGGTCGTGATCACCGGCGGCACGGGCGGGATCGGGTTGGCGGCGGCCGAGGTCCTGGCGTCTCGGGGAGCAAAGCTCGCGCTGGTCGCCCGGAACCCCGACCGCGCCACCGCGGCCGTCGAACGGATCACGGCGACGGCCGGCCAGGGGGCGGACGTTGACGTCCTGCACGCGGACCTGGCGTCGTTCGCCTCTATCCGGCGCCTCGCCGCCGACATCCTCGACCGGTACCCGACGGTCGATGCCTTGGTCAACAACGCCGGTGCCGTCAACATCAGCCGGCAGCTGAGCGAAGACGGGATCGAGATGACGTGGGCCGTGAACCACCTCGCCGGGTTCCTGCTCACGAACCTGCTCCTCGGACGCCTGGTGGGTTCCGCTCCGGCGCGCATCGTGACCACGTCGTCGGTCGCGCACAGCGTCGCCACGATCCCCTTCGATGACCTCAACGCCGAACGGTCGTACGGCCGCGCCGGGTTCACCCGGTACGGCGAGACGAAGCTGGCCAACATCCTGTTCACCACCGAGCTGGCCCGCCGGCTCGAAGGGACGGGGGTAACGGCGAACAGCTTCCATCCCGGGTTCGTGGCGACGGGATTCAACACGAACAACGGCGTCCTCATGCGGTTCGGGATGGCGCTGACCCGGCCCTTCGCCCGAAGCCCCGAGAAGGGCGCGGACACGCTGGTGTGGTTGCTTGACTCGGAGGACGTATCGAGCGAGACCGGTGGGTACTTCGTCGATCGCCGGCGAGTCGTCCCGAGCCGGGCCGCTCGAGACGAGGACGCCGCTCGCCGGCTGTGGGAGGTGAGCGAAGAGCAAACCGTTCTCGTCTGATCAGGCCGTGGGACGGAGCAGCGCCGCGGCCTTCGGCGCTCGCGAACCGACGATGCCGACGACGCCGGCGAACAGCGGCGCCACCACGAGCACCAGCGCGATCGAGGTCCACGGGACCACGAACAGGTCGGGGCCTTCCTTGCCAGCCAAGAACGCGAGGACCGGGGCGAGGCCGGCCGGAACCGCCAGGACGGCGGCGAGAGCAGCAAGCAACAGCGCCGACGACGCGGCGACCATTCGGCGTGTTCTC
>JBHELE010000138.1:0-6371 GCA_046263235.1 Actinomycetota bacterium | reverse complement strand
CATCCATCCCGGCCAGCAGGTGGGCATCCCCCGCCTCCAGGTTCGCAAGGTCGTGCCGCAGTCGGTGCTGCGGTTCCGGCAGGTGGCCGTCCCGCGCCCGATGATGCTGGAGCGGCTCGAGGCGACCATCGGGCACCTCCTGACGGTCCGCGATCGGCTCCTGAGCCGGGACGGGGTCCCGGACCGGGAGCGGGCCGTGGCCCGCGTCGACGACTGTATCGCCCACCTCCGGGCCCGGGCGGCGCTGCCCCCGGGCCGGGTCCGCCGGCTCGCCGGCGTGGCCCGCGAGCTCGCCGCGGGCCGGTACCACCGCTACTCCCTGGGGTTCGCCAGCGCGGTGGCCGACGCCGGCCGGAGCCCCAGCGAGCGGCCGGCCTCGCCGGCGTAGCGGAGACGCCGGGCAACCACCGGTTCCGGGTTCCGCCGGGCGGCGTGCGGTAGCATCGCGGCGAGTGCACCGGATCCCCCCAGCCGCTCGCCCGTGGTGACGACGGCACGGCCGCGCCCGACCACCGGAGCCGTCGACGCGTTCGTCGTCCTCACCGCCGCCAGGATCAACCAGGAGCGCGAGCTGAGTCTGGCGGGGCTCGTCCGGTGGATCCTCGAGCCGCTGTCGTTCATGGTCGTCTACGCGGTTTTCGTGGGCGCGATCCTGGCCCGGCCGCGGCAGGCCTTCCCGTTGTTCATCCTGGCGGCCCTGATCCCGTTCCGGATGTTCACCGAGACCGTCAACGAGTCGATGACCGTGCTCAAGGGCTACTCCACGATCATCGGGAACCGGTCCTTCCCCAGAGCGATCCTCCCCCCGGTCGTGGTGGCCTCGAACGTCCCCACGTTCGTCCTTTCGCTGCTGCTCTTCGTGCCGTTCATGGTCGCGTACGACGTCCCGGTAAGGGGGACGATCGTGTGGCTGCCGGTCGTGGTGGCGATCCTGCTGCTGCTGACGACCGCGGGGAGCTACATCGGCGCCCTGCTCGGTCTGTACCTGCCCGACTTCCGTGGCGCGATCCAGAACCTTCTCCGCGTCTCGTTCTTCGCCTCGACCGGGCTGTACACGCACCGGCAGATCCCCGGCGACACGTTGCCGGGTCTCATCACCGCCAACCCGCTGTCGTCGGTCTTCGACGGGTTCCGGAGCTCGATCCTGTTCGGCCTGCCGCCGAACATCTTCGACCTCGTGTACCCGACGGCTTTCGGACTGGTGGCCCTGGCCGTCGGTATGGCGCTGTACCGGTGGCGGGAGCGCGAGTTCGCCAAGGAGACATGATGGGCGGCGGCGTCACTCTCCGGGGCGTCGGGGTGCGGTTCAAGGTGCCCCGGCGGAGCCGGCTGGGGAAGGCCCCTCGCATCGTGGGGATGCGGCGGTGGACGCTGTGGGGGCTCCGCGACGTCTCGCTGGAGATCGGTCCCGGCGAGGTCGTCGGCCTGATCGGTCCCAACGGCGCCGGCAAGAGCACGCTCCTTCGGGTGATCGCGGGGATCTACGTCCCGGACGAGGGAACCCTGGAGATCCGAGGCCGGGTCACGCCGTTCCTCACGCCTTCGGCCGGACTGGCCCTCGACCTCTCCGGCTGGGAAAACATCCGCCTCGGGGCGGTGCTGCTGGGTTTCTCCCGGACCGAGGCCCGCCGGATCGCTCCGCGGATCGCCGAGTTCAGCGGCCTGGGAGAGTTCCTCGACGCCCCGGCCCGGACCTACTCCGCCGGGATGAAGGTCCGGCTGGGCTTCTCGCTGGTGGCCTTCGCCGAGCCCAACGTGCTAGTGATCGACGAGGCCCTCTCCGCCGGCGACGAGGAGTTCCGCGAACGCAGCACGCGGCGCATGCGGGAGCTCATCGCCGGAGGGGCGACGGTGGTGATGGCCACGCACAATCTGCGAATGCTGAAGGAGCTCTGTCATCGCCTGGTCCGCCTGGAGGAAGGGCGGCTCGTGGAGCAGGGCTCACCGGATGATGTGCTCGACCACTACCTCGAGGACCTGCACCGGACCGGGCGACACGGAGAGCTCCGGCGGCTGCAGGCGGCCGGCGTCGGGCGCGGGCTGCCGGCCCAGGGATCGCCCGGTCAGGCCGGGGGCGGCCGGCCCGTGGGGACGTAGCGGAACCCCGCCCGGACGAGCGCTTCCTGGTCGAGCGCGTTGCGGGCGTCCACCACGGCGGGGGTCCTCATGGCCTCTCGCGACCGGTCAAGGTCCAGCGCCAGGAACTCCTCCCAATCCGTGCACAGCACGGCGCACCCGGCGTCCTCGAGCGCCGCGTACGGGTCGCCGGTCACCTCGAGCTCGGGGAGCTGGGACTTCGCGTTCCCGCCGGCCTGGGGGTCGTACCCGCTGACCCGGGCCCCAGCGTCGAGGAGTCGCCCGGCCAGCGACAGGGCGGGGGACGCCGTCACGTTGTCGGTCCCGGGCTTGAACGACAGCCCGAGCAGAGCCACCCGCGCGCCGGCCGGGTCCCCGACGACCTCGAGGACCCGGGCGAACGCGGCGTCGACCGCCTCGCCGTTCGCCCGCTGGACCTCGCGCAGCAGCCCGAAGTCGTAGCCGGTGTCGGCCGCGGCGCGGGCGAAGGCTTCCACGTCCTTCGGGAGGCAGTATCCGCCGTAGCCGAGCCCGGCCGACAGGTATCGCGAGCCGATCCGGTCGTCGGCGGCCATGGCCCGGGTGACCATCTCCACGTCGGCTCCCACCGCCTCGCAGACCCGGGCCAGCGCGTTCACGTAGGAGACCTTGAGGGCCAGGAACGCGTTGCAGGCGTATTTGGCGACCTCGGCGGTCCGCGGATCGGTCTCCAGCAGCGGCACGCCGTCGTGGACCAGCGGCGCGTAGAGCTCCCGCAGGGCGTCGACGCCTTCCGGCGACTCGGTCCCGACCAGGATCCGCATCGGCTGAAGCGAGTCCTCGACGGCCTTCCCCTCGCGCAGGAACTCCGGGTTGGAGACCACCGAGAACGCGCCCTCGGGCGAGGTCCGCCCGAGGACGTCGGCCACCCGTTCCGCAGTGCCGGGCGGCACCGTGCTCTTGATCACGACCACGATCGGTCGGGCGGCGTGACGGGCCACCACCTCGGCGGCCGCGTCGACCGCGCCGAGGTCGGCGGCGCCGTCAGGCCGGGGTGGGGT
The DNA here is from genome assembly GCA_046263235.1 of Actinomycetota bacterium. Taxonomy (GTDB): domain Bacteria; phylum Actinomycetota; class UBA4738; order UBA4738; family UBA4738; genus JBHELE01. The sequence goes on along the minus strand of JBHELE010000138.1, from coordinate 3,255 downwards.
GCCGACACAGACGATTGCCACCCGGGCACCCGACACCGCCTCCGCCGGATCGGCGGTGAACCGGAGCCGACCCTGAGCGGCCATGTCGCGGACGAGCTCCTCCAGACCCCGCTCGTGGAAGGGCAGGGTCCCGGACGCCAGCCGTTCGATCTTGGTCTCGTCCACGTCGAACGCCACCACCTCGTGCCCCAGGTAGGAGAGCGACGCGGCGGTGGGCGTTCCGACCCGGCCGGTTCCGAGGACGGCGACCCTCACCCGGCCCCTCCTCCCCCGGTGAACCATCCCACCGTGGCCTGGATCGCCTCCTCCCACCGGGCCTCGGGCTGCCACCCGAGGACCGAGCGTGCCCGAGAGATGTCGGCGTGGGTCCGGCGAATGTCGCCGGCGCGCTTGGGGGCAGGGGTCGGCTCGACCCACGTGCCGAGCGCGTCGGACACCGCGCGAAGGACCTCGTTCACGCTCCGCGGGCGGCCGCCGGCGACGTTGAGCACGGCGCCGTCCGCGCGCCCGTCCGCCGCTGCGGCCAGGAGGTTGGCCCGGACGACGTCGTCGATGTACGTGAAGTCGCGGGATTGCTCGCCGTCCCAGTGAACCTCCGGAGGCCGTCCGGCCACCAGCGCCGAGCAGAACGCCGGAAAGACCGCCGCGTATTTCGATTCGGGGTGCTGGCCCGGGCCGAAGACGTTGAAGTACCGAAGCGAAACCGTCGAAAGACCCTTCAGGTGCGTCCAGACCCGGCAGTAGTACTCGCCCGCCAGCTTGCTCGCGGCGTACGGCGACCTGGGATCCGGGGTCATGTCCTCGGTGTTGATGCCCTCGCTCACGTCGCCGTAGACGCTGGAGCTCGAGGCATAGACCACCCGGCGGACCCCGGCCTCGCCGGCCGCGATCACCAGGTGGAGCGTACCGAGCACATTGCTCTCCTCGACGAGGACCGGCTCGTCGACGGATCGGGGGACGCTCCGGACCGCCCCCTGGTGGAACACGACCTCCACGCCGCGGCACGCCTGGCGAACGGCGTCCAGGTCGCGAAGGTCTCCCTCCGCGAGCTCGGCCCTCGGGGGCACGGCCTCCTTGCGTCCGTTGAGGAAGTTGTCGAGGACGCGGACCTCGTGGCCCTCCTCAAGGAGCCTGCGGGCGATGGCCGACCCGATGAACCCGGCACCGCCAGTGACGAGGGCTCGCATCAGAGCCGGGCGATGTGCTCGTCCCGACGCCCCAACGCGTTGCAGGCGTCGAAGACCAGCGGCGCCTCGCGGGCCACCAGCTCCCAGTCCACCCCTTCCTGGGCCACGAACACGATCACGATGTCGGCGGCGCGGAGCGTCTCGGGTGTCAGCGGCTCCGATTCGATCTCGGTACCGCCGAACGGCGCCGAGGGTACGAGCGGATCGTGGAAGGCCACATCCGCCCCGCGGCGGGCCAGCATCGACAGGATCTTAAGTCCCGGGGAGCCCCGGAGATCCTCGCTCCCGGCCTTGTACGCGACCCCGATCCCCAGGATGCGCGAGCCCCGAACCGCCTTCCCCCGATCGTTCAACAGGGAGCCGACCCGCTCCACGACGTGCCGGGGCATCTCGGCGTTCACCTGGTGGGCCAGCTCCACGAACTTCACCTCGTGGGCCCGGTCACGCCGGACCCGCCACGACAGGTACGCCGGGTCGAGCGGGATGCAGTGGCCGCCCCAGCCCGGACCCGGGTAGAAGGGCATGTACCCGAACGGCTTGGTGGCCGCGGCGTCGATGGCCTCCCATATGTCGACGCCCATGTCCTCGGCGTACGTCGCCAGCTCGTTCACCAGCGCGATGTTGACGTGGCGGAAGATGTTCTCGAGCAGCTTGGCCATCTCCGCCTGCCGCGGGCTGGAGACCGTGACCACCTTGGGGACGACCTGGCCGTAGAGCAGTTCGGCCGCGCGCGTCGACTCCGGGGTCAAGCCGCCGACCACCTTGGGGATCTCCTGGAAGCCGAAGTGCGGGTTCCCCGGGTCGATCCGCTCGGGTGAGAACCCCAGGAGGAAGTCGGTGCCCGCCTGGAGGCCCGACGCCTCCAGCAGCGGCCGCAGGACCTCCTCGGTCGTCCCGGGGTAGGTCGTGCTCTCCAGCACGACCAGGGTGCCCGGGGTCAGGACCTTCGCCACCGAGCGCCCCGCGGCCTCGATCGCCGACAGATCCGGGACGCCCTCCGCCAAGGGGGTGGGGACGCAGATCAGTATGGCGTCGGTCGTGACGAGCCGCCGGTAGGACGCGGTGGCCCGCAGGCGGCCCGCCTTCCGGGCCGCGGCCACGCGCCCGTCCGGGACGTCGTGCAGGTACGACCGACCCTCCTCGATCGCCGTGACTCGCGAGCGGTCGGGATCCACGCCCACCACGCGGAAGCCCGCCTCGGCGAACGTGACCGACGCCGGAAGCCCCACGTAGCCGAGCCCGACGACTCCCAACTTGGCTATTCGGGAGGACAGTCGATCGAGCAGGCTTTCCGGCGCCGGCTCGTGGTCCGTGAGCTGGCGCTGGCGCATCGTAGCTACCCTAGCACCCGCCCCGGGCTCCCTCCAGGATCCTCGCTCCTCCATCGACCGGCGACGGCGGGCACTAGAATACGCGCGATGCTGGCCGGTCGGCTCCGCATGGGACTGACGGCCGCGGCGGCCGCGGCCGGCCTGGCGGCGTTCGGCGCGGGGCTGGCGCTGCTGTCGTGGGACGTCCAGCTCACGCTGATCGTGGTGGGGGTCACCGTCCTGGCCGCGATGTGGCTGATCCCCCGGGCCGTGCAGAAGGAGCCGACCGTCACGGTCGCCCTCCTCAGCGTGGCCCTGGCGGCCAAGATCGTCGGCGCCTTCGCCCGGTACACGGTGCTCCAGGTCGTGTACGGGGGGGTCGCCGACGCGGTCGGGTACCACGCCCAGGGCTCCCTCTACGCGCCGATGGTCCGAGCGCTCGACTTCTCGTTCCTCGACTTCTCCACGCTGGGGACCCCCATCGTCGGCTACTTCGCCGCGTTCGTGTACGCGTTTACCACTCCGAGCATGCTGACGGGCTTCCTGGTGTTCTCGATGCTGTCGTTCATCGGGCTGTGGTGCTTCTACCGGGCGCACCGGATCTCGTTCCCCGACGGGAACCACCGCCTGTACTTCCTCCTGCTGTTCTTCCTGCCGACGCTCGTCTACTGGCCCTCGGCGCTGGGCAAGGACGCGCTGGTCGTCTTCGGGCTCGGCGTGGCCACGCTCGGGCTGGCCCGCATCTTCCACCGGCCCTC
>JBHELE010000137.1:0-3369 GCA_046263235.1 Actinomycetota bacterium | reverse complement strand
GCCCGAAGGCGACCAGGACCAGGGCGCCGACGGCGAGGAACGCGATCCCGAGCACCCTGGCCCGTCGCATGGAGATCGCCGGCGCCTGGACCGGGGCGACGACGGCGCTCACCCGCCCCACCCTTTCGCGAACGTCTGCGCCCCGGCCGCCCCCCGGGCCCGCGTCCTGAAGATCGCCCGCACCAGGGCCGGCGCGGCGACGAAGGCGATGACCAGGGCCTGGATGACCACGATGATGTCGATGGGCGTCTGGGTGACCGATTGCATGGCACGGCCGCCGACCCGCAGGGCACCGAACAGCAGCGCCGAGAGCACGACCCCGAACGCGCTCCCCCGGGCCAGGAGGGCCAGGGCGATGGCCTCGAAGCCGAGGCCGGAGGCGAACCCCGGCGTCAAGCTTGGCGTGACGCTGGCCAGCTGGTTCGCCCCGGCAAGCCCGGCCAGCGCGCCCGCCGACGTCATGACCACGACGGTCGTTCGTCCCGGGCTCATTCCGGCGGCGCGAGCCGCCTCCGGGTTCGCGCCGACCGCGCGGAACTCGAACCCGATGGTCGTGCGGTTCACCACCCACGCCACGAGCACCGCCGCCGCGATGCCCACCAGGATGCCGATGTGCACTCGGAGGTCGGTGCCGAAGACGTGCGGGAAGGCCACCTTGACCGGCTTCGAGACGGGTTCGGCCTGTTGCCGATAGACCGAGGTCCCCAGCAGATACAACGTCAGGCTGACCGCGACGAAGTTCAGCATGATCGTCGTGATCACCTCGTGTGCACCGGTCTTCGCCTTCAGGACCCCGGGGATCGCTCCCCACACCGCGCCCCCGGCCAGGCCAGCCATCACGACTAGCGCAAGGTGGACCGGCCCCGGAAGGTCGAGCGAGAACCCGACGAACGACGCCGCCATCGCCCCCGCGTTCATCTGCCCCTCTGCGCCGACGTTGAACAGCCCCGACCGGAACCCCACGGCGACCGACAGACCGACGAAGATGAGCGGGGTGGCCGTGACGATCGTCTCGGACAGCGGGAACAGTGCGCTCCGAATGTCCGCGATCTCGCCGGAGCCGAACGCCCTGGCGAGCCGGGAGGGGCTCCCGAGGGCCCCGGAGAACAGCGCGTAGTACGCGTCCCGGACGACCCGCCACGACACCGACAGCGCTTCGACGGGGTCCCGAAAGAACCCCTTCCACTCGCCGATCGCTTCGTCGTTCGTGAAGATGATGACCAGGGCCCCCACGCCGAGGGCGGCGATGATGGCCAGGAGCGGAACGAGGACGGTCTCGCGCCACCGGGCCCAGGCGGGCGTCGCCACGTCGGCGGCCAGGATCGACCCCGGAGCGGTCTGAGCGGCCACCCGGGCCTGCTGCTCGGCCTCCTCCTTCACGTTGTCGGCGAGCCGGGTCCATTCGTCGGGTCCGGCCCGTCGTTCAGGCACCGGGCCCCTCCCGCACCGCACCCGACCCCGCCATGAAAAGACCGAGCTGTTCCCGCGTCGTCTCCTCCGGCGAGACGGTCGCGACCAGGCGGCCGCGGTACATCACGGCAATCCGGTCCGCGAGCGCCAGGACCTCGTCGAGTTCCGCGGAGACCATCAGCACGGCCGCACCCTGGTCCCGCTTCTCCACGATCCGCTCGTGGATGTACTCGATGGATCCGACGTCCAGGCCGCGCGTCGGCTGGCTCGCCACCAGCAGCGCGATCGGTCGTGAGAACTCCCGCGCGATGATGACCTTCTGCTGATTGCCGCCCGAAAGGGTCGACGCCGGATACAGAACCGAGCCGGTGCGGACGTCGAAGGCCTCCACGCGCTGGCGCGCCGTGTCCACCACGGCACGGCGGTCGCGCACGACCCCCCGAGAGAATGGCGGCTGGTCGAAGGTGTTCAGCACCATGTTGTCCGCGATGCTGAAGTCGAGGATCAGGCCATCGGCCTGGCGGTCCTCCGGGACGTGGCCGACGCCGGAGCGCAGGACTGCTCGCGGGGTCGACGCCGAGATGTCCCGGTCCAGGAGGCGGATGTTACCGGACGCGACGGGCCGAAGGCCCGCGATGGCCTCGACCAGCTCGGTCTGTCCGTTCCCCTGGACGCCGGCAACGCACACGATCTCGCCGGACCGAACGTCGAGCGAGATGCGGTCGACGGCGATGTGGCCCCGGTCGTCGAGCACGGTCAGATCGCCGAGCTGAAGGACGACCTCCTCCGGAGACGACGGCTGTTTGTCGACCCGCAGCTGAACCGTCCGGCCGACCATCATGGCGGCGAGCTCAGTCTCGTTGGTCCGCGCCGGCGTGGTGGTCCCGGCCACGCGCCCCCGGTGCAGGACGGTGATGCGGTCGGCGATCGCCAGCACCTCCTTCAGCTTGTGGGTGATGAAGATGACGGACTTCCCGGAGGCCTTGAGCGCCCGCATCACGTCGAACAGGTCCTCCGTCTCCTGCGGCGTGAGGACCGCCGTCGGCTCGTCGAGGATGAGCACCTCGGCGTCGCGGTACAGCGCCTTCAAGATCTCGACCCGCTGCTGAACCCCGACGGGAAGCTCCTCGACAATGGCGTCCGGTGGGACATCGAGGCCGTACCGGGCGCTGATGCCCTGCACCTTCCGCTTCGCGTCGCCCCGCTTGAGGAGGCCGAACCGCCCTGCCGACTCCACCCCGAGCATCAGGTTCTCGGTGACCGTGAACACCGGAACGAGCATGAAGTGCTGATGGACCATCCCCAGGCCCGCCGCGATGGCGTCGCCGGGGCTGTGGAAATGGACGCCGGTCCCGTCGATGAGGATGTCCCCTTCGTCTGCTCGGTACAGGCCGTAGAGGACGTTCATCAGGGTGGACTTGCCGGCGCCGTTCTCCCCCAGGAGGGCATGGATCTCGCCCTCCTCGACCACCAGGCTCACCGAGTCGTTCGCGACCACGCCGGGGAATCGCTTGGTCACTCCCTTGAGCTCGAGCCGCACCCCAGCGACCTCCCCTGACGCACGACGGGGGTGCCGGGTCAGGGTCCCGGCACCCCCGCGTCGCCTCTCACCTACGCCCCGCGACTACGCCGGATAATCCTTGGGATCGACGGAGACGCTCCCGTCGATGATTCCCTGCTTCAGCTCGTCGATCTTGTCCCTCAGCTCCTGCGGGACCTCGTCCTCGAACTCGTGGTACGGAGCGAGGTCGACGCCACCGTTCTCCAGCGTTCCCACGAACAGACCGCCCGTGAAATCTCCCTCGATGACGTCGTTGGTGGCCTCGAAGGCGGAGTTGTTCATCAGCTTCAACACGTTGGTGAGGAATAGACCACATGACTCCGGAACCGTGACGCATCCGTCGTCATCGACCCAGATGACCATCACGTCACCGGCATCCTCCGCCGCCGCCACCGTTC
>JBHELE010000136.1:0-7931 GCA_046263235.1 Actinomycetota bacterium | reverse complement strand
CCACCGGAGAGTGTCCGCCGGAACGGTCGGTGGCGGGTCGGCTACGGGCAGTAGCCGATCTGGATGTTGAGAGACCCTCGCTGGGCGCGGATGCAGGTCCTCCGCTCCGGACCGGCGTCGGCCACGCTCGGAATCAACACGGGGACGGTGCTGGCCATCACCAACACCGCGATCAGTCGCTTTCGCATTGACGCGCTTCCTCCCTCCCGGCGACCCGTACCGGTCGTGCCAGCGTAAGGCTACGGTCGAATGGACGAGGGGACAAGGAAACGGTCCATCACGCTCGCGGATGATCCCCCCAGCACGGCCTCTAGGCGGGCCAGGTCCTTTCGGTTCTCCCGGCGGAGCGCGGCGCTCATCACCGGGGTCTTCCGCCGCTACGGCATCCCCCGCTCGGCGAAGCTCAGCCGCCCGGCGGCCGCCGGGAAGTGATCCCGATGTACACGAGGTCCACGACGCTGCGCCGGATGTCGTCCGTTCGAATGCCCCAGAACTCGTAGCCGTACCGGTGGGCCGCCACGTGGACCAGCATCGACACGAGGGCCGCGGCCTGCGCCATCGGGTCGATGGCCGTTCCGAACCGGCCCTGCGACTTGAACCACTGGATGACATCCCGAAGCTCGGTCGTCACCTCGTTCAGCAGATGGGTACGGATGTTCTGAAATCGGAGGTCGCCTTCGGCCGTCGAGAGGTCAACCACCCGAAGCACGGCGCGGTGTCGTTCCCACAGCCGGAGGATCCCGTCGACGAGCTCGCCGGCCGCGGCATACCCCGACCTCCCCCGCCAGTCGGAGCGTCCGATGAGCGAGGTGAGCTGCTTCCCCTCCTCCGCCATCTCCCGCGCCAGGACCAACACGGCCCCCTCCACGTCGGCGAAGTACTGGTAGAACGTCGCCGGCGACGTGCCAGCGCACCGGGCGATGTCGATGACGGTCAGGTCCCGAAACGACGTCCTCTCCAGCAGGTCGGCCGTGCATCTCAGGAGCCGGTCCCTCGTGGCCCGGCCCCGCCGTCCCGGGAGGCGTCCGTCGACGGCTCGAACGTCGTCGTCGCCCTCGGCGATCCCCACGTGCTCGCCCGTCATCGCTGCCAGGCCTTCAGCACGTCGTCCGTTCGAACCACCGTCGCCAGCAGCGACAGGGTGTTGCGGATGACGGCATCCGCGTAGTCGATCGGCACGCCGGCCACGGCGTCGCGGGGAAGCACGAAGCGGTACCCGAGATTGACGCCGTCCATGACGAAGTTCGTCATGCCGACATTGACGGAGACCCCGACCCCCACGATGGTCCGCACCCCGAGGTTCCGAAGGACGGCGTCGAGATCGGTTCCGGCCATCGGACCAATTCCGTGATACCGCGTGAGGACGATGTCGTCGTCCTCCACTCCGATCTCCGGGATCACCTCCGCGGCAGTGCTGCCAGGATCCAGGCGCACGCGTGACTTCGCCGCCACGGCGAACAGCTTCGCGTTGACGTTCGACCCCTTGCCGTCCGCGCGCCGAAGGGCCACACAGTGCACGACGTGCACGCCGGCGGCGCGGGCAGCCTTCACCAACCGCGCTGCATTCGGGATCATCTCCATCCGCGCGATCCCGGCGAGCTCGGGGAAGATGGCGTCGTCCCCGAGGACACCGTTCTGGCATTCCTGTGTGACCAGCGCCGTATGGGACGGCGTGATGAGGTCGGCGAGGACGGCAGGCATGGGTCGAATCCTAATCTGACGGAGCGTCAGATGCCCGGGCGATCAGATGTGCGGAAGGACCTTCGCCGCGAACAGCTCGAGGCTCTCCCACCCCAGCTCGACCGGCATCCCGCACAACAGCGGGTGGAGCACGATCGATCCGGTCGGTCCGAGCTCCTTCGCCAGGTCGATGCATTCTTCCGGCGTCACGACGCGATAGATCCCTTCGGCCTTGAGGTCCTCCAGCGTCTCGGCGGACGACAGGACCTGCGACCGAGACCCCCCGCTTTGCATCTCGCGATACGTCTGCGCGTCGTACATCGCGTATCGCCCGATCGTCTGCCACGCCGTGTCCGGGTCCTCGGTCACGTGGACGAACCCCGGTCCGTTCGGCATCAGGACGAATGGGCTGTGCCCGACCGCCTCACATTCCTCGCGATAGGTCTCCTCCAGCGTCGGGTCGCCGAGAGCCGGGAAGAACGGGAGCCGAAGGCGGGCGGCCCGCCGCGCCGCCGCATGGCTCGAACCGCCCATCAGGATCATCGGATGAGGCTTCGTCACGGGCGTCGGAGTCACGCGAACGGTACGGCCCTCGTAGTCGAACGGCTCCCCGGTCCATGCCCGTCGCATGACCTCGATGGCCTCCTCCAGCATGGTCCCGCGTCGCTTCTTGTCGACGCCGGCCATCTGGAACTCATGGTCGGCGTACCCGGCCCCGGCCACGAAGTTGACCCGCCCACGGGCGATCAGGTCGACGGTGGCGATCTGCTCGGCGAGGCGGATCGGGTCGTGCAGCGGGAGCAGGGCCGCCGCCACCGTGATCACGAGCCGTTCCGTTCGAGCCGCCACCGCGGCGGCCATCGTGAATGGCGAGGACATGTAGCCGTCGTCCCAGCCGTGGTGCTCGGACAGCGTGAGCGCCGTGAGCCCGAGGTTGTCTGCCCACGCCGCCTGCTCCAGACACGTTCGATATTGGTCGGCGTGCGGCGTGGCCGCCCACGCCGGTGCCCGGAGGTCGTATCGGAGGGCCACCAGCGCCATCTCGGAGACCTCAGCCCGCCCGTCCGGACGCGACCGGTGCGACCGGCGCGACGGCGACGTCCGCGGCCAGCCGGCGCCGGTCCACCTTGTGAATGGAGTTCAGCGGGATCTCGTCGACGACTCGAAGGTCCTCGGGAAGCTTGTGCCGCGCCAGGCGCGAAGAACCGAACCGACGCAACTCCTCCAGCGAGGGTGGCGCGGCGGGGTCCACGGGAACGACGACGGCCACGCCAACCTCTCCCATCACGCGGTCGGCCCGTCCGACGACCGCCACCGCACGGACCCCCGGATGCCCCGCCAGGACCGATTCGACCTCCAATGGATACACGTTGTAACCGCCCCGTATGTACGTCTCGGACCGCCGGCCGGCCAGCCGGAGCCGACCGGCGCCGTCGAGCGACCCGAGGTCGTCCGTTCTGAGCCACCCGTCGATGAGGGTCGCGGCCGTGGCGTCGGGATCGCGCCAGTACTCGGTCATCACGCTCGGCGACCGGATCCAGACCTCGCCGACCGTCTCCGGGGACGCGTCGCGATCGTGGTCCCGGACGGCGATCCGAACGCCCTCCCGGGGCCGCCCTACCGTCGACAGGGTGTGCTCGTCGTCGTCGTTCGGCTCGGTCGCCGTGCCGATGCCGCCCGACTCCGTCGAGCTGTACCGCACCGAGTACCCCGCGCCGAACCGTCGCTTCGCTTCGCGGATCAGGGCGGGCGGTGAAGGGCCGCCCCCGACCACGAGCGTTTCCACGGCGGAGAGATCGTGGCGGTCGAAATCCCGTTCGCGAAGCATGAGGGCGACCTGGGCGGCGATGGCGCCGACGGTTCGAATTCGGTGCTCGCTGATGATTCGGAGCGCGTCACCGGCCCGCCATGGTCGGAGCAGGTGAACGGTCATGCCCGCGCGGAGATACCAGGGCAGCTTCGTCATGAACCCGATGTGGACCAGCTCCGTGCTCGCAAGCATGGCCCCGCCGTCTCCCCATCGATTCCCGCCGTCGATGCGCGCGATTGCCTCGAGCTGCCGGCCGGTGAACAGGGCGCCCCTCGACGCGCCTGTGGTGCCGGAGGTCAGAACGATGGCGACCGGTCGGCTCCGTTCGTCGATCGTGAATGAAGGTTCCGGCGCTCCTCCGCGCAATCCGTCGAGGACCCCGGGCGGATCCTCTCCCAGCCGGACGCCGGTCTGCCGCGCATTCGTCTCGAGACCCTCCAGGAGGTCATCAGTCCCCACGACCACATCCGGCCGAACGAGATCGAGCACCTTCGTCCGTTCGGACGGGGCGAGCCTGGGATTGACTCCGCACGTGGCCGCCCCCACCTTGGCCACCGCCGCGTATGCCACGACGTAATCCGGCGAGGACGGCATGGCGAGCGCAACGACGTCGCCGGGTCCGATCCCTTCGCGGACCAGCCCGCCGGCGACCTCGTCCGACAAGCGATCGAGTTCGGCATAGGTGAGCGCCCATCCCTCGGGCGCGACGACCGCGGGACGGTCGCCGAATCGGCGAGCCGCCTCACGCACCACCGAAGCCAGCATCGCGATCAGTGACCGCCTACCGACGCTTCCATTGGACGCGCCGCCCGGACGAGAACGACTCTTGTCCCTGCTGGACGTCGTCGGCGCTCGTTCCCAGGTTCAGGAACTCATTGCCGAGCTCGATGGCCTGGCGAATGCTGAGCTCCCGGGCCGCCCACAGGGTCCGCACCGTCGCCTGGACGGCCCGAGCCGGTTGCGCAGCGATGGTCGCGGCGATGTCTCCCGCCGTGTCGCGAAGCCGCTCGGCGGGCACGACCTCCGAAACCAGACCGATCTGGTGCGCCCGTTCCGCCGACATCCGTTCGCTGGCGCCGAGCAACGTCATCCGCATCAGCTCACCGAACGGCATGCGCGGCATCATCAGGATCGGCTCGTAGACCGCTGCCATGCCGTACGTGAGGTGAGGGTCGAAGAACGTGGCGTGCTCGGCGGCGATGATGATGTCTGCCTCGCCGAGCATGTAGAACGCGCCCCCACACGCCATCCCGTTGATCGCCGCGACGACCGGCTTCCACAAACCGCGACTCTTGGGACCGAGTTTCTTCCCGGGGTCCTCGTAGTCGAGCGGGTCGAAACCCTTCCCCTCCGCGATCGCCGGCGCCACATCGTTCCGGTCGATCCCGGTGCAGAAGGCGTCTTCACCCGAACCGGTGAGCACGACGCATCGAACGGCCTCTTGGTGGCGCAGATCCGTCCACAGCGCGGCCAGCTCCTCCTGCATCACGGAATTGAACGCGTTGTGGACCTCGGGGCGGTTCAGGGTGACCAAGGCCACACCCTCTTCCTCGCCGTACAGCAGTGTCTCGAACTCACCCACGCCGGCGGCCTCCACGGGATTTCTGACGGTCAATCAGGAACCTGAATGGTCGGCGGGTGACCGAGCGGTGTCAACCGGCCGCGAACACGCGCCAAGGCTCGGGCACCCCCTTCAACGACTGCTCCCCTCGGTCTTCGAACACGAGCCCCGATCCAGCCACGAGATCCCGAACGGTTGACGACGCGAGGATCTCTCCCGGTCCCGCGAGGTCGGCCAACCTCGCCGCGACGTGCACGGCGATCCCACCGATGTCCTCACCCATGAGCTCGACCTCGCCCGTATGCACTCCCGACCGGATCCGAAGGCCCAACGGCTCCAGCAACCGGCCGATCGATCGCATGCACTGGACGGCCCGCGCCGGACCATCGAACGTCGCCATCAGTCCATCGCCGGTCGACTTGACGAGTCGGCCACGAACCGCCTCGATCTCCCGTCTGGCCACGGATTCCTGCACTTCGAGCAGGTTTCGCCATCGCCGGTCACCGAGGTCGGCGGCGATCTCCGTGGATCCAACGATGTCGGTGAAGGCCACCGTCATGAGGACCCTGTCCGACGGCCGGGCGTTCCTGGTGCCGGTCAGGAACTGCTCGATGGCATCCATGAGCTCCTCGGACATCGGCGTGTGATCGTCTCCTTCGATCTCGAGGTATCGGGCGCCCGGAATGTGATCGGCCAGATAGCGGCCATGGTCGGGCCGATAGAGATTGTTGCCTCGACTGTGGATGACCAGGGTCGGCACCTTCACGGAGGGGAGGATGTCCCGAATGTCGATGTCAGAGACGAGCTTCATCGCGCGAACGGCTCGCCCGGGACTGCCGGCGGCACGTTCGAGCTTGGCGCCCCAACTGCGACCCCAAGCGTCCCTCGTCGTGGTCGGGTTGATCGCAGCCAGCGCGGCGCCCGAACCCCACATCGCCTCGATCCCTCGAAGAACGGTCTCTTCCGCGGCCGGCGGCAACCCTGCCGGATAGTCCGGTGCGCGACGCAAGCGGGCGTAGGAGTTCACGGTGACCAGCGCCGTCGTCCGTTCCGGATGCAGGGCCGCGAACAGCAAGCAGAGCTGCCCGGCATGCCCCTGGCCCACGAGGGCAGCGCGCTCGGATCCGGCGGCGGCCATGACCGCGCCCACGTCATCCACCCAATCCTCGAGGGGCGGCAGGCTCTCGACCGGATCGGACAGGCCGAGCCCGCGCATGTCGAAGTGGATCAGCCGGCCGTAGTTCGTGAATCGACGCAGGTACCGCTCGACCTGGGGGTTCTCCCAGAACAGATCCAGGTTCGACGCCCACTCGAACGCGATCACAACGTCGAGGGGACCTTCGCCGATGACGCGGTACGCGATCTGCAAGCCACCGCTGTCGGCATATCGAACCGCGGCGTCAGCGGGCATGGTCACCTATTTGACGGCAACCGGGTTGACTGGGGACCCGAGCCCCCGCTCGAACGGCTCCGGGGATGCTTCCAAGAAGAACGCATATCGGCCGTCTTCGGCGCAGTCGGCCGCCAATGCCTCGAGGTCGAAGTTCTGGCCCTGGGTGAGGCCCATATCGACGAGGTCCAGCATGTGCACCGGGATGATGAGGTCCGGCCGTTCGCCGGGCCAAACCTCCAGCATCACCGTGTCCGCGGCGACGGCCGCGATGTCGCGTTCGCGGAACCACAGCGCGCAGGCCATCCCCACGCCGGGGATCGGATCGGCGTACGCGCGCGTGTCGCCCTCCTTCAGGTACTGCAGGTGACCGGTGCGAATCAGCACCACGTCACCCGGTTCAACGTCAACGCCACCATGCGCCTCCGCCGCGTCCAGGTCGTCCGGCGTGATCGCGTAACCGCCTTCGAGGCGATCGACGCCCTTCGACCGCGCGACGTCCAGCAGGACGCCGCGGCTGATCAGGGTTCGAACCTTGTCGATCCCGCACCGGCCGGCCCCCGACCACGACACCGATTGGGCCGGAAAACCGTTGTAGAGGTGACCTTCGTAGCTCACGTGGGCCAGCGAGTCCCAGTGGGTCGCTCCCTGGAGCGAGATGAACGCGACGTCGTCGCTGGAGCGAGGACCGTCGGGGTCCCCCGAGAGCTCCATGTTCACCGACGCCATCGTCCGGATCGGGTTGAACTTCCCGGGGATGTTTCCGCGCTGCGGGCCGCGCTGCGAGAGGGGGATGGCCAGTGAGAATCGCTTGCCTTCCCGAACGGTCGCGACGGCCTTTTTGACCACGTCGGCCGTGATGAGGTTCAGCGTCCCAATCTCGTCGTCGTTCCCCCACCGACCCCAGTTTCGAACCTTGGCGGCGAGCTCGAGGAATTCCTGTGGCAGGGCCATACGACGGCGTCAGCCGCCCGCCTTCGTGCGCGACGCCTTCGTGCGCGACGGCTTCGCCCGTGCCGCCTTCGCCCTCGATGATGTCGCCTTCCCCCGTGGCTTCTTGGCACGCGCTTTCTTCGTCCCACCCCGGCCGGCACGCCCGGCGGTCGGCGATTCCGGATTCCTCTCGGCCGCGTCGGCGTCGGCCGCCTTCACCAGCTCGGCCAGGGCGTCCGGGACGGCCGCGGCGAGCGCCCACAGGTTCGGCATGAGCTCACGGCAGGCGATCAGCCCCCAGTCCATCGTGTCCATGTACGACAGCACGGTGATGTTCAGGCCGGCGCCGTCCATGATCGGACCGAGCGGATAGAGGCCGACGAGCTTGGCCCCGGCGAAGTACAGGGGGATCGGCGGGCCCGGGACGTTCGAGATCACCAGGTTGTGCAGGACCGGGTGGCGCTCGACGAGCTTCAACGACGAATAGGCCCGCGCGGCCAGCGAGAACGTCGTGGGCGCGGCGAACTGGGCCCAGTCCTGGAGCAGGTCCGCCCCGA
>JBHELE010000135.1:0-5271 GCA_046263235.1 Actinomycetota bacterium | reverse complement strand
GACCGAGGATGATCGCTTGCAGAACGCTCGTGCCAGGCCTCCAGCGCTCGGACGACGGACGGTGCATCGTACAGGGACGCCGAAGACACGCCGGCGACCCTCAGAACTGGACAGCCGGCGCGGATCGTATCTCCCTATCCTTGCGCGATGACGCTGCTGCTCCTCATTCGCCACGCCCTCACCGACTCGACGGGCACGCGGCTGTCGGGCCAGGCCGAGGGCGTCCACCTGTCCCAGCAGGGGCGTCACCAGGCGGAAGCGCTGGCCGACCGCCTGCGAGCGGTGCCTCTCGCGGCCGTGTACACGAGCCCACTGGAGCGATGCGTCGAGACGGCCGAATTCGTGGGGCGCGTCCACGACGCGTCACCGGAGCCGCTTCCGGGGTTGTTGGAGGTGGACTACGGGCGCTGGACGGGCCGGCCCATGGCGCAGCTCGCCCGGACGGCGCTGTGGAAGCGCGTGCAGACGGCACCCTCGTCGGTCCGCTTCCCCGAAGGGGAGACGCTCGAGGAGGTCCAGGTACGGTCCGTCCGAGCGCTGTCCGCCGCGGCCGCCCGGCACCCGAAGGCCGTCGTGGCGTGCGTCACCCACGCGGAGGTGATCCGGCTGGCGATGGCCCACTTCGCCGGCGTGCACATCGACCTGTTCCAGCGTCTCGTCGTCCACCCGGCGTCCGTCTCGGCCGTGGCGGTCGGGGACGGGATGCCCCGGATCCTTAGGATGAACGACACGGGAGCGATCGACGATCTGGTGCCGCGACGGCGACCGGCCCGGGACGCGGGGCGGAAGCGATCCCTACGATAGCGGTGTGCTGATCGAACTCGACCCCGTCGACCGCATCACGGCGGACGCGGTCGGACCACCGGGCCAGCGGACGTTCTTCCTGCAGGGACGAAAGGACGATCAGCTCGTCACGCTCCTGCTCGAGAAGCAGCAGGTCCAGCTGCTCGCCGCGTCCGTGATCGAGATCCTCGCCCGGGTGGGGATGGAAACGGGAGAAGGGCCTCCCGAGGAAGCCATGGCGCTCGAGGAACCCGTCGTGCCGGAGTGGCGGGCGGGTCGAATCTCCGTCGGGTATCAGGAGGAACGCGACCTGGTGATGATCGAGGCCGAGGAGGTCACGGCCGACGAGGACGAAGCTTCCGCGGATTCCCCCGAAGATCCGCTTGCCGGCCTCGGCGTCGAGCTCGAGGTCGGCGAGCTGCTGGAGCCGCCGCCGGCCGAGGAGGAGCTCGACGAGCCGGACGAGGAAGACCTCTCGGCCGCGGCGGAGCTCGAGGCCGAGCTCGAGTCCACCGATCCGGACCGGGCTCGGGTTCGATTCTGGGCCACCCGGGAGCAGATGCTCTCGCTGGCTCGTCACGGCGCGAGCGTCTGCGCCCGAGGCCGCCCTCGATGCCAGCTGTGTGGGAACCCCATCGATCCGGAAGGACACGTGTGCCCGGCGCTGAACGGGCACCGCGACGGGACGGATTGACCACGACGGATCAGCTCCCTCAGGCCGAGGCTGCCCGCTTGGTGGCATCCGGCCGGCTCAACGTGCTGGGTCTGCTGCCGGGGGCGTCGAACGCGACGTTCCTGGCCCGGGCCTCGGCTGGGAGTCGCTCGGCGATGGTCGTGTACAAGCCGAGAGCCGGCGAGTCTCCCCTGTGGGATTTTCCCGAGGGAACGCTGTGCCAGCGAGAGGTCGCCGCGCACGTCCTGGCCACGGCCCTGGGATGGCCGAACGTCCCAACGACGGTCCTTCGGGACGGACCGCACGGCGTCGGCGCGGTCCAGCTGTTCGTCCGGGCTGATTACGAGGAGCACTACTTCACGCTCAGGGAGCGGCGCCTCACAGATTTCGTGGCGGTCGCCGCGTTCGACGTCATCGCGAACAACGCGGACCGAAAGGCGGGCCACTGCCTCCTTGGCCATGACGACGGAATCTGGCTCATCGATCACGGCGTGTGCTTCTCGGTCGAGCCGAAGCTTCGCACCGTGATCTGGGACTTTGCCCGCAGCCCGGTCCCGGCCGGGCTGAGCGCCGACGTCTCGCGCGTGGCGGCGGCTCTTCGGGCCGGGCCGCTCCGCGAGGATATGCTGATGCTGTTGAGCGCCGACGAGGTGGACGCCACCGCCGACCGAGCGGAGCGGCTCGTGTCATCCGGGTGCTTCCCGGCGCCGTCCGGCCGCCGCCCCTATCCCTGGCCGCCCGTGTGAGCGGTCGCCGACGGGTCTGGTTGGCCGCGATGCGGACGTCCGGTTTCACGTTTCGGGGACCCCGAACGTTTCCTTCTATATGAGTGGAGCGCGGCGTACGGGCGCGGCGAAGGCCCTGGGGCGGGGCCTCCCGCCGTTCCAGTCGTTCGTGAACGAGCACCGCGCCATGGTGTATCGGTTCCTCCTGGCGGCGGTGGGGCCCTCCGACGCCGACGACTGCTTCCAGGAGACGTTCCTGGGGGCGCTGCGGGCGTACCCGCGGCTTCGGCACGGCGAGAACCTTCGGGGCTGGATCCTGACCATCGCCAGCCGGAAGGCCATCGACTTCGCCCGGGCCCGGGCGCGGCGTCCGGTGCCGATGGACGAGGTCCCGCACCATCCCGCGGGCGCGGTCTCGGCGGCCGACGGCTCGGACGCCGATCGCCTGTGGGATGCGGTCCGACGGCTGCCGCCGAGGCAAGGCGTGGCCGTGATTCACCGAGTCGTCCTGGACCACTCGTACCGGACGGTTGCACAAGCGATGGGAGGGACGGTGGAGACGGCTCGGGCCAACGTGTACCAGGGATTGAAGCGACTGCGCGAAGAGGTGAGGTGATGGGGACGAAGCGGAAGCCGAACCAACGAGGCGAGGCGGTGGCGGCCGACCCTGTTGGCGAAGACCGTGCGCTGGTGGACGCGCTGCGGCGGCGCGCGCCGCAGACTGCCTCGGGCGTGGACGAGCTGTCGGCGCGCGCCGCCGCTCGGTTCGCCGACGCCGCCTGGCGGTCGGGTTCGGCCGATGTGGCGTACGCGTGGGCGGACTCACCGTTCGGACCACTCCTGATCGCCGTGTCGCGGCGGGGCCTGGTTCGTCTGTCCTACCCCGGGCACGATCACGACCGCGACCTCGAGGAGCTGGCCCGCCGAGTCTCGCCGCGAGTCGTCGAGTCTCCGGGCGCGACCGAGAACGTCCGGCGCCAGTTGGACGAGTACTTCGACGGAGGGCGGCGTTCGTTCGACCTGGCGGTGGACCTGTCGCCGGTGCACGGATTCGGCCGGCGGGTTCTGCAGGCAACGGCCCGGATCCCGTTCGGGTCGGTCAGGACCTACCGCGAGGTCGCCACGGGAGCCGGCAACGCCCTGGCCACGCGGGCGGCCGGGAACGCGCTCGGAGCCAACCCGGTACCGATCGTCGTGCCGTGCCACCGGGTGGTTCGCACCGGTGGTGGGCTGGGCGGATACACCGGCGGGCTCGAACGAAAGGAGACGTTGCTCCGGCTGGAAGGCGTGCTCCCGGGCCCGGCGTAGCGCGCCGTCGTCGCGGGCGGTACGGTCCGCCCGTGGACGAGAGCAGAGCCTGGGACCTCCTCCGGTCGGCCCGGGTAGGCCGGCTGGCCACCGCCGACGGAGGCGGGATCCCCCACGTGGTGCCGTTCGTCTACGCGCTCGTCGACGCGACCGTGTACTGGGCGGTGGACCGCAAGCCGAAACGATCGCGGCGGCTGAGGCGCCTCGAGAACATCGCGGTGAACCCGAACGTCGAGCTCGTGGTCGATCACTTCGACGAGGACTGGTCACGCCTGTGGTGGGTCCGGGCCACCGGTTCGGCCCGAGTCGTCGACGCGGGCGCGGAGCGAGATCGAGCCCTGTCGGCGCTGGCGGACAAGTACGAGCAGTACCGGTCGGACCCGCCCGACGGCCCGGTCATCGCGATCGACGTGACCCGCATCGTCGGGTGGGAGCCCTGACGCCGCGGGTCCTGCCGAACCGCACGGGAAGGCATTCGAGCGGGCGCTGTTAGCATCGGCGGGATGGACGAAGCCACCGGCGACCGTACGGCTGCCGACGACGCCGGGACGCCCGGCGCAACCTCGTCCGGACCCGACGCCGATCCGCCTCGAACCCACGGCCTGACGTTCGAGACGTGCTACCGCCATTCGACCGTGACCACCGGGGTGCACTGCACCCGGTGCGGACGCCCCATCTGTCCGGACTGCATGCATCCGGCCGCCGTGGGCTACCAGTGCCCCGAATGCCTGCGAGAGGCGCGGCAGACGGCCCCGCGCCGACGGGTCGGCGTTCGGTTCTACCTGGGAAGGCCCGGCTCGGTCACGACGGCCCTGCTGATCACCAATGTGGTCATGTTCGTGATCGAGGTCGCCTTGTCCGGCGGGACGGCGTTGTACGGCTCGTCCGGGGCGCGGTTGAACGAGACCCTATTCGACATGGGTGCCATGCAGCCGATCTTCATCGCCCATGGGCAGTACTGGCGCCTCATCTCGTCGATGTTCCTGCACGCCAACCTGCTCCACATCGCCTTCAACATGTGGGCGCTGTACCTGTTCGGCTACCTGATCGAAGGCGCGTTCGGCAAGGTTCGGTTCATCGCCATCTATTTCGTCGCCGGATTCCTGGCGAGCGTCACGTCCTACGCGTTCAGCGACCCCAGATCGCTGGGCGTGGGCGCCTCCGGGGCCATCTTCGGCCTGCTCGGGGCGTGGGTGGCGTACAACTACCGTCGCCGGCGATCGCCGCTGGCGGCGGCCCAGCTCCGCAGCGCGATGTTCCTGGTGGCGATCAACCTGTTCCTGGGCTTCACCATCCCCAGCATCGACAACTTCGCGCACATCGGTGGGCTGCTGGCGGGAGGGGCCGCGGGGTCGCTGGCCGAGGGAGTCGGTCCCCGGGCGACCCGCACGGCGGTCACGGTCGGGGGCATGGCCGCGCTCGTCCTCGCCGGGATCGTGCTGGCGGTGGATCGAACGAGCACGGTGCGGGCGCTGTTCGGCGCCTGAGCCGAAACCCCATCCGCCTGCTTTCCTTGCTCGTTCCGCCGCGTCACAATGACGCCGGTTTCCCGATGGTCCGCGCGAGAGGGGGATTCGTCGTGGCGCAGCAACCGGCCGGTACCGCCTTGGCCCGCGAGGCCATCGGCCTTCGAGAGGTCCTGTTCCAATCGATCACCCACATGGCGCCAGCGGCAGCCGTGGCCTTCTCGATCCCGTTCGGCGCCCCGTTCGCGGCAGGCGCACTATCGCTTGCGGTGATCCTGGCCATGGTGGCGTGTCTGCTCGTGGCGCTGTCCATCGG
>JBHELE010000134.1:0-2594 GCA_046263235.1 Actinomycetota bacterium | reverse complement strand
CCTGTACTTCGATCAGATGGAGTTCCTCCAGCAGATCGGCGCGATCCCATCGGGTGGTGGTTAGCGGATGTCGCACAGCGATCGGTAGGGTCTGCGTCATCGGTCGGCCGCCCTGTCCGGTGGTCGGACCAGCCGCATCAGCAGCTCGACCAGGCCTCCCACCATTCGGTCGTCGTCCAGCTCCAGTGGGTTGCGTTCGAACGTCCACCAGCATCGCCGGTGATTCACCAGCGCGTTCATCGCGATGGCTGCCAGGGTGTCGGCGTCGATTCCGCCGACGTCGCCCGCGTCGCTCGTGAACCGCCGCACGTAGTCGGCGGCCACGCGGTAGCTGACGTCCCCGACCTCATAGAACCGATCTCGCAGATCACGTAGCTCGTCGCCTTCCTTCTCGAACACCAGCATCAGCTCGCGCTGCCGGTCGAGCTCGGTCAGGACCCATCGAGCCAGAAGCGTCAGCTCCGCACGAAGGTCGCCGAGCGGCAGGAGGTCGACGATCCGGCCCACCGTTTGGAGCTCGTAGAGGTGTCGCTCGACCACGGCCGCCAGGAGCTCCCGCTTGCTTCCGAAATGCTTGTACAGCGCTCCCGACCGGGGGGCCAGCCCGGCCGCCCGCTCCACGTTGCCCACGGTGGTGCCACGAAAGCCGCGCTCCGCGAACAGCCGGAGGCCTTCGTCCAGCAACCGTTCCTTGGTGCTCCGTTCGGGCTCCACCGGGTTGCAATCCTTCGTTATGACGTGGTAAACGTTTGATTACCTTACCGGTTGGAGGCCGGGATGGGAAGCGAGGTTCGAGACAGCGAGACGGGAACCGACGTTCGACTCGACGCGGCGACGCCGGCCGTCCGAGGGGTCGACCGGACATGGAATCCGGCGCGGGTCTACCTGTGGGTCTCCGCGGTGTACCTCACCGTTCTGAGCGCCGCCGGGTTCTTCTACAACCGGACCTTCCCCGTTGGCGCGGCGGCCGCCGAGAGGGCCGGGTCCGGCCACATCTTGGGGATCTTCGAGACGAACGGTTGGCACAACCTGGCCGGGTTGGTGTTCGGCGTCGTGGCGCTGGTGTTCCTGACTCGGCCGGTCCGCGACGCGGCGCTCGGTGCGATCGTGGTCGGCGTGCCGAACCTGATCGCGTTCATCGCATTCTCCGTGGCCGCTCCCACGACGTTCTGGTTCGCCTCGGACGGCGCCGACAACATCGTGCACGCGACGCTCGGGTTCGGAGGGATCCTGGCGGCCCTGCTCACTCGCGAACGCGAAGGAATGATCCGACGCCCGGACCGCGAACGGTCCTGAAGCCATCGGCCGTCGCGGCCCGCTCAGGCCCCGTACTTGGTGAGGCGGCCGGCGTTGGCCAACAGCAGCGACATGAGGTCCTTCGACGGCCGGAGGCCCAGGCCCCCACCGGCGCACCACCGCTCCCCGAACCGGTCGACGCCGTCGCGCCCGCATCGCGGCCCGTGGAGCAGCACCGGCACCGGGTGCCAGGAGTGGGCCGCCATCTGCGACGGCGTGGCGTGGTCGCCGGTCACCGCGACCACCTCCGGGCCCAGCGCCAGGAGCCCCGGCATCGCCTGGTCGAGGCGCTCGATCGCGGCGATCTTGCCGTCGCGGTCGCCGTCCTCGCCGGCCCCGTCGGCGTCCTTGTGGTGCAGGAAGAAGAAGTCGGCCTCCTCCCAGTGATCCCCGAGTAGGGTGACCTGGTCGTCGAGCCCGGCCGGACGACCCAGGACGTCGAACCCGAGCAACCGGGCGATCCCGCGGTACATCGGATACACGGCCACGGCGGCCGCGGCCAGGCCGTATCGGTCGGTGAACGACGGCAGCTCGCGCTGCGAGTCGAACCCTCGCAGGAGCAATCCGTTCGCCGTGGGCTCATCGGCCAGCACCTCTCGAGCCGCCGAGACCACCGCTTCGACGACCTCCGCCGTGTACGCGGCTGCCGGATCGAGGGGACGAATGGGGAGCGGGGGAACGCCGTTCACCTGCGGATCGGTGTCACCGACCCTGGGGTCCAGTCCGTCCCCCCGGAGCACCACCAGCAACCGGTGCTGGCGCTCGGGACGGAAGAACACCTCGACGCCGGGGATCCGCACCTCGCGCTGAAGCCGGTCGACGACCCGGCCGGCCTCGTCGTCCGCGATCCGGCCGGCGCGGCGGTCGGCCACCTCCCCGCCCGGGCCCAACGTGCAGAGGTTGCCTCGCGCCGCCACGTCTCCCGGCAGGAGGTCGAACCCCAGCCCAGCGGCGGAGAGCGTCCCGCGGCCCAGCTCGAACCGGAGCGGGTCGTAGCCGAACAGGGCCAGGTGCCCGGGCCCGGACCCCGGCGTGATGCCGGGCCCGACCGGTTCCAGCAGCCCCGTCACGCCCTCCTTCGCGAGGTGGTCCAGATGCGGCGTGCGCGCGTCCTCGAGCTCGGTCGCGTGGTCCTGGTCGGCGAAACCTCCCAGGCCGTCGATCACCACCAGAAGGATCCTTGCGTCGCTGTCCCGGACCAGGTCGCGCAGCTCCATGGCGGGATCGTAGCAACGGCCCGGCCATGCACCGGGCCCGTGCGAGCCCACGGGGGGGCGGGGCCGGCGACGACCGGCCCG
>JBHELE010000133.1:0-4418 GCA_046263235.1 Actinomycetota bacterium | reverse complement strand
CCAGTATATCGTCCGCCCCGGCTGGCGCCCCTGCCCGAGACGCCGGCGGCCGTCCGGTGGCCGCTGCGCGTTATGCGGCGACGGCGGATAGGATCGGCCCGATCGGGAAATCTCTTCCCAGTCGGTCCAGCCAGGGGAACGAGCGCCAATGCAGACGATCATCGAGCGGTCCGGACCCCGCTCCTTCCGCGTGTCCGGCAACGTCGATGCGTCGAACGCCGCCAGCGTGGCCGACGTCCTGCAGCCCTACACCGAGACCGAGGGTGACATCACGCTCGACCTGAGCGAGCTGGAGTTCATGGACAGCGTCGGCCTGGGCGTGCTGGTGACCACGTCGAAGGGTCTTCGGGGCCGCGGAAAGCTCATCCTGGAGAACCCCCAGCACGTCGTGGCCCGGGCCATCGAGCTGGCCGGTCTGATGGAGATCTCGAACCTCACCGTCCGTGAAGTCGAACGCGTGCCCACGATGCTGGAAGAGCCGCCCCCGCCGTCCGACATGACGCCGACCCCTGAGTGATGGACGAGGGCTGGCTGACGATCGGAATCGAAGAGGAATTCCAGATCGTCGACGCGGAGACCCGCGAGCTCCGCGCCCACATCGACGCGGTCATGGAGGAGACGACCCCGAAGCTCGGCGAGCTGGTGAAGCCCGAGATGATGCAGTCGGTGGTCGAGGTCGGGACGAAGGTCTGCACGTACGTCCAGGAGGCCCGGGACGAGATCGTTCGGCTCCGATCCGCCGTGGCCGAGGTCCTGGAGCGGTCCGGGATGCGGCTGGCCTCCGCCGGCACCCACCCGTTCTCCCGGTGGCAGGACCAATTGGTCACGCAGAAGGACCGGTACAAGCTCCTCGAGGAGGAGATGCAGGACGTGGTCCGCGAGCTCCTCATCTTCGGTCTGCACGTGCACGTCGGGATCCCCGACGACCAACTGCGCATCGAGCTCATGAACGAGGCCCGGTACTTCCTGCCGCACCTGCTGGCGTTCTCCACGTCGAGCCCGTTCTGGATGGGACGCCGGACCGGGGTGAAGTCGTATCGAAGCGTGCTGTGGTCCAGGTTCCCGCGCACCAGCATCCCGCCCGAGTTCGATTCCTTCGATGAGTTCGAGAACTTCGTCGAGCTGCTGGTGAAGACGAACAGCATCGAGGACGGGTCCAAGATCTGGTGGGACCTTCGCCCTCATCACGTCTATCCCACGCTGGAGTTTCGGATCTGCGACGCCGCCACCAGGGTCGACGAGACGATCTGCCTGGCAGCGGTGATCCAGGCCATCTGCCTGAAGCTGGTGAGGCTTCGCCGCCAGAACCTGGGATTTCGAAAGTACGCGCCGCGGCTGATCCGCGAGAACAAATGGCGGGCCCTTCGATTTGGCATCGAAGGCAACCTGATCGACTTCGGCAAGCAGGAGGAGGTACCGGAGCGACAGCTAGGGGAGGAGCTCCTGGAGATCCTGGACGACGTGGTCGATGAGCTGGGGTCGCGCCAAGAGGTCGAGTACCTCCGGACCATCCTGAACGAGGGGAGCCGCGCCGGCCGCCAGCTCCGCGTGTTCGAGGAGACCGGGGACATGAAGGCCGTGGTCGACCACATCGTGGCGGAGACGAACGCGGCCCTGGCGTAATTCCTCACGCGCGGTACCGTCGTCCGCATGCGTGAGCGGACCTCCCTGGAGCGGCTGTGGACGGATGACGCGTTCCGACGGTTCTTCGCCGCTCGGACGATCTCGTTCGCCGGGTCCTCGCTCACGTACGTGGCACTGCCGGTGCTGGTGTATTCGCTGACCCGCTCGCCGCTCCTCACCGGGGTGGTCGCTGGGTTCGAAGCCGTGCCCTACCTGATGTTCGGCCTGGTCGCGGGGGCGCTGGCGGACCGATGGAACCGGCAGCGCCTCATGGTCGTGTCGGACGTCCTGAGCGCCCTCGCCCTGGCGTCGCTGCCGGCCGCCGCGGCGTTCGGCGCGCTGACGGTCGGCCACGTGTTGGTCGTTGCCGCGGTCGCCCCGACGATGTTCGTGTTCTTCGACGCGGCGAACTTCGGGGCCGTCCCGGTCCTGGTCGGCCGGCAGCGCATCGCCGAGGCCAACAGCGCGATCTGGGCCGCTGCGACCATCGGGGACATCGCCGCACCGGCCGCGGCGGGCGCCCTTCTGGCGCTGGTCGCGCCCACGTCGTTGATCGCGATCGACGCGCTGACGTTCGCCGCGTCGGCGTTCTTCATCCGGGCCATTCGGCGCCCGATGTCGGATCCCGAACGAGAGGGCATCGCGGCCGGCCTGTCCGGACTGCGCCACGACGTCGCCGAAGGCCTGCGGTTCCTGGTCCGGCAGGCCCACGTGCGGACGATGACGATCCTGGGCGCGTGCCAGTCGATCGCCGGTGGGGCCTTCGTCGGTCAGATGGTGGTGTGGGCCGACCGATCGCTCGGCGTGCGCGCGGGAAACGTGCGCCTCGGGTTCCTGTTCGGCGGGTGGGGCGTCGGGGCGCTGGTCGCCGCGATGCTGACGCCGCGGCTGTCAAGACGGTTCGGTGCCGCCAGGCTCGTCCTGACCGCGCTTCCAGCGAGCGCGGTCCTGGCGACGGCGACGGCGCTGGCGCCGAACTGGGTGGCGGGAACGCTGTTGCTCGTGGCGTGGAGCTCCGCGTACATGCTCGTCGTGATCAGCACGATCAATTACCGCCAGCAGGTGACGCCCGAGCGCCTGATGAGCCGCGTGAACACGGCCGGGCGAATGCTGTCGTTCGGCGCGGGCTTCCCCGCCGGAGCTCTCGTTGGCGGAGCCGTCGCGGGAAGCGCCGGCCCCGTGGCCGGGATGCTGGCTGGAGCGGTCGTGGCGGCCTTCGGGGCGACCTACGCGTGGATGTCACCGCTTCGATCGCTCGCGCCTTCGGGCCAATCCGAACCGGCCGTTCGGTAGGGCGAACAACGCCTGACGACCGCGAAGTCTGCGGGCCGATTCGGATGGCCGTGGCTTCCCGCCGTTCATGCCCTACGCTATGTGCATGCCGGACACCTACGGGAAACGCCAACGCCAGACGGTGAAGGCGAGAAAGGCCGCGGCGAAAGACGAGCGACGGATCGCCAGCGCACGCCGCCGTGAGGCCATTGCGTCTGGGTTGATGAAACCGCCCGCCGAGGATTCGTGGCTGGGCGAACCCAATCCAACCGGTCTCGAAGATCTCCCTACGCCCCGTCGCGACGATTGACCTCCAGCCGGCGACACACACTCGTACACTAGGTGTCGTGCAGGGCTCGGGCGTGTACCGCACCGAAATGGGGACCATCCTGCGGATCACCGTGTCCGCCGAAGGCGGGCTGAAGGTCGAAGTCCTGAAAGACGGCGCTTGGACTCCCGGCCGAATCGGAATGGCCGGGCTCCGATTGGCTCACTCGACCACCGAGCTCGGTCCCGAGGCCATTCTCCAACTGCCCGCCTGACCCGCAGATTCCCGTCGCAGTGCGGGGTATTGCCCGACGACGTTCATCATTCGAAAGTGTGGCGAGTAGCGGTGCCGCTGCTGACGTGCGGTGTCGAAGGTGGGCCGTGAAGGGATCGAACCTTCGACACGAGGGTTAAAAGCCCCCTGCTCTGCCACTGAGCTAACGGCCCCGCTCGTCTAGTCTCCCAAATCGCGTCGAGCGGAAGGGGGAGCGATGACCAGGCAGCTCGTCGGGGCGAACCGGCCATGGGAACGGATCGTCGGTTACTCGCGTGCGGTGCGGGTGGGCAACATGATCGAGGTGAGCGGCACGGCTGCGGCCGCACCGGACGGGACGATCGTGGCCAAGGGGGATGTCGCCGGTCAGACGCGAGCAGCGCTGACGACGATCGGCGAGGCACTGGCCGAAGCCGGATCGTCCTTCGACGACGTCGTCCGCACGCGCATCCTGCTGAAGGACGTCTCGCGGTGGGAGGAAGCGGGCCGAGCCCACGGCGAGGTCTTCAAGGACATCCGACCGGCGAACATCACCATGGGCGTCGCCGGGTTCATCGACCCGGACATCCTGGTCGGAATCGAGGTCACAGCGATCGTCGAGAAGTGAGGCCGCGCGAGCGATGGGCGCCGTTCAGGCCCGCTCGGCCCGCGGTGACGTCGGTCCCTCCTCGGCCATGGGAGGCCGGGAGCGCCGGTACGCGTTCGTGATGGGCAAGCGCCGGTCCCGGCCGAAGGCCTTCGGCGTGATCTTCACTCCGGGCGGCGCCTGCCGCCGCTTGTACTCGGCCCGGTCGACCAGACCCACGACCGTCCACACCAGGTCCGGATCCATGCCGCCGGCGATCATCTCCTCGGGTGACCTGTCGTGCTCGACGTATTCCTCGACCGTGCGCTCGAGGAATACGTCGAGCACGACAGGTCACGCGAGGAGATGGTCGCCGGCGGCATGGATCCGGACCTGGTGTGGACGGTCGTGGGTCTG
>JBHELE010000132.1:0-6890 GCA_046263235.1 Actinomycetota bacterium | reverse complement strand
GGTCAGAATGCTAGCACTCTCGCCACCGGAGTGCTAACCCGCCGAAGCGGTGCGAGCGTTACAGCGGCAGCGTCCACATGTGGCAGCCGAAGGTGGCGCGACAGCGCTTTCGTCTTCGACTGGTACCGAGGATCGGTCACTGGCACCACGCCAGGGCTAGAACCGGGTCAACCAACGAGCGCGCACGGGCGTGTCCTTGCGTCCCGACCGCACCCGATCGAGACGGGAGCCGAGCGTACTTCCCACCGGGGCGGGCGGGCAAGGGTCGCGATTCGACCGATCCCCCAGAGCGCGCGTGATGGGAGACACCGGAAAGTGGGTAATCGATCACCCGATGAGACGCCCGCGCTTGCTGTTGATCGCCATCGCGACGCTGGCCATCGCTCTCGGTTCGGCACCGGCGACGGCGGCCTCATCCGCCCGCGTTTCGGTGACGACCCTGCATTTCCGCGTCGTGGTGGGGCCGAACGACGAGCAGATCTGTGACGTGATCGGCGACGTGTACAGGCCCTCCACGGCCACGCGTTCGAACCCGGCTCCCGCCATCCTCACCACCAACGGATTCGGTGGATCGAAGGACGACCAGGCATTCATCGGACAGGCCGCCGGGCTGCGCGGCTACGTCGTCCTGTCCTACTCGGGGCTCGGCTTCGGCGGGTCCGGCTGCAAGATCCAGCTCGACGATCCGGACTGGGACGGAAAGGCGGCCAGCCAGCTGATCGGATTCCTGGGCGGAGCCAAGGGGATCGCCTTCCGCGACGCCGGTCACACCCAGGCCGTGCCGCCTGTCGACTACGTCATGCGGGACAGGGTCGGCCACGACGGCGCGCGGCATTCGAACGACCCTCGGGTGGGGATGGTGGGCGGTTCCTACGGGGGAGGCGTGCAGTTCGCGGCGGCGTCCGTCGATCCACGCCTGGATACGATCGTCCCCCTGGTCACGTGGAACGACCTCACGTACTCGCTCACGCCGAACAACACCGACTCCGCCCGTGGGGTGTCGTCGATGACGCCGGGCATCCCGAAGTTCGAATGGACGACGGCGTTCTTCGCCGCCGGGATGGCGGATGGCGTGTCCGGGTTCCAGAGCGACCCGACGCGGATTCGGGGCTGCCCGAACTTCGACAACCAGGTGTGCAAGAGCTACGTGGCGACGGCGGCGCTGGGCTACCCCACCCCGAAGACGATCCAGCTCCTACGGCGTGCCTCGGTCGCGACGTACATCGACCGGATTCGCATTCCCACGCTGCTGATCCAGGGCGAAGCCGACACGCTGTTCAACCTCCAGGAGGCGATCGCGACGTACCGGGCGCTCCGGGCGCGCCATGTCCCGGTGAAGATGATCTGGCAGTCGTGGGGGCACTCGGAGGCCGAGGCTGTCCCGGGCGAGTTCAGTTCCGATGAGAACGTGTTCGCGACGTACGAGGGCGGCCGCGTCCTGGCCTGGTTCGAGCACTACCTGAAGGGCCGGGACGTGTCGACCGGACCGGCGTTGTCGTACTACCGGCCGTGGGTCGCGTACGGAGGAAGCGGGCCGAACGACGAGCAGTACGCCGACGCGTCGTCGTACCCGGTGGGACGCCCGGAGACGCTGTACGTCTCCGGTGCGAGCTCGCTCGTCTCGAGCCGCTCGCGGGTTCGGGAAGGCGTGGCCCGGTTCACCAGCGCCGGGGCCACCGCGGCGGCGAGCTACTCCGAGACGTCGGCCGTCCAGAGCTCGGCGCCCGGCGGGTTTCCGCCCCCGAGCGACGCGCACGGCACGTTCGTCTCGTTCTCCACGGCACCGTTCGACCGGTCCGTGGAAGTGGTGGGCGTCCCGACGGCCCTGCTCCACCTCTCCGCCCCGACCGTCGAGACGACCCAGGACGTCGGGACCACCGGGATGCTGATGCTCTACGCGAAGATCTATGACGTGGCGCCGGACGGATCCGTAGACCTGGTCCATCGCCTGGTGTCGCCGGTTCGGGTCCCCGACGTCACCGAACCGCTCCGGGTCGAGCTTCCGGGCATCGTGCACCGGTTCGCCGCCGGACACCGCCTGCAGCTGGTGATCGCCGCGTCCGACGCCGCGTACAAGAACAGCTACTGGCCGCAGCCGGCGGCCGTCCTCACGAGCGGCAGCCAACCGAGCACGCTGACCATTCCTGTGGTGGGCTAGGTCGAACGGGCGCTCCAACCGAACCGTCACGCTGAGAGATCGCCCCCTCGACCGGCCAATTCGATGACCCCGGTACGCTGAGGAGGTGGAAGCGGATACCAGGGACATGAAGGTCGGGCCGCCGGCTGCGGCGGAACAGGCCGTCCAGCCACACGGCAGCTATCTGCATCGAACGTTTCATTCCCTTCGGGTTCGGAACTTCCGGCTATTCGTCTCCGGACAGCTCCTGTCGGCGGTCGGGACGTGGATGCAGTGGACGGCCGCTCCCCTCCTGGTGCTCCACCTGACCGGGAGCGGGGTCGCTGTCGGCATCGACACCGCCCTGGGGTTCCTGCCGATACTGCTGTTCGGGGCGTGGGGCGGCGTGTTCGCGGACCGGTTCGACAACCGCCGGATCCTCGTGGCCACGCAGTTCGCCTTCGCCGCCGTGTCGCTGGTCCTGTGGGGCCTGGTGGCGACCGATGTGGTGACGGTCTGGATGGTGTACGCCGCGTCGTTCCTGTCGGGCATGGTCAACGCGGTCGACATGCCGACCCGCCAGAGCTTCTATCTGGTGATGGTCGGGCCGGATCGCCTGACCAACGCCATGAGCCTGAACACGGCGACCTTCACCGGCTCACGCGTCATCGGACCGGCCATCGCCGCCATCCTCATCAAGACGTTCGGCCTGGCCCCGGTCTTTCTGATCAACGCGGTGTCCTTCCTGCCGGTGGTGGTGGCGCTCATGATGATGCGGAGGGACGAGCTCCGGTCGCGCCCGCGGGCGCCGAGGGCCCGCGGTCAGATCCGGGAGGGCATCAGGTACGTCTGGAGCCGCCCGGCCCTTCGACTGCCCATCGTCATCATGGGCGTGGTGTTCCTATTCACCTTCAACTACGTGGTGCTGCTCCCGTTGCTGGCGATCCGGACCTTCCACGGCGACGCCGGGACGTACGGCAACCTCCTGGCCATGTTCGGTGTCGGGTCGTTGGCCGGCGCGCTGGCCATGGCCGGGAGGGCGTCGCGGCCGGACATCAGGCTCCTGGCCGTCCTGGCAATGGTGTTCGGCGTGGTCGCGGTCGCGTCGGCCCTCGCCCCGACCCTGCCGGTGGCGCTCGCCCTGATGGTCCCGCTGGGCGCGGCGGGCCTCGCCTTCGCCGTGACGGCGAACTCGACGCTCCAGCTGGCGTCGTCCGACGAGATGCGGGGGCGGGTGATGGCCCTGTACACCGTGGTGTTCCTGGGCAGCACGCCGATCGGAGGCCCCATCGCCGGGGTGGTCGGCGAACACCTAGGCCCCAGGGTGGGGCTGGCCGGAGGTGGCGTGTTCGCCGTCGCCGCGGGCGTGGCCGGGCTGGTGGCGCTGCGGCGAGCGGTGGCGGCCGAAGGCGGGCGAATGGCTCGCGCGGCGTCGGACGGGGGGAGCGCGTGAACGACCGCGTGGCCCGGCTCAGCAAGGTCCTTCACGACGCGGCACGGACGCACCACGCCGTGTATCGCATCCACGACGGTGCCGACGACGACTGGGCCTCGTGGTATTCGGACTGGCTGATTCGTCTGTCCGACCTGCCCGCGATCCTCGGGACGACGCCGGTCCGAAGCCACCTCACGTGCGCGCTGCTGGAGCTGGACCGCGACTTCGGGTCCGGTCCGAAGGAGCAGCCATGGGAGGAGGTCTACGCCCGGGAGCTCCTGAAGCGTTTCGGCTCCGGCGAGCCCTAGAGCGCCCGGACGAACCTCGCCGCGACCGGCGCCGCGACCCCGCCGCCCACACCGCCCCCCGGAACGAGCACGGCGAACGCCAGCCGCCCCCGGAACCCGATGAACCACGCGTGGGTCTTCGTCGTCGACCCGAACTCGGCCGTGCCGGTCTTGCCCCGGACGTCCTGTCCCGCCACGTTGGCGGCTGTTCCGGTTCCTTCCGTGACGACGAGCCGCATCACCGTGCCCAGGTTGCGAGCCACGCCCCGGGGCAGGGGATTCGGTTGCACCGGGGGTGACGGGGTCGGGCCCGACGCTGCCGACACCAGGGTGGGCGGCCGCCACGTGCCGCTCTGCGCCGCCGCCGCCACCGTGGCCATGTGCAGCGGCGTGGCGAGGATCCGGCCCTGTCCGATCGCCGACGCGGCGACGTCGGCCTGGTCGACCGGACGGGGGAACTGCGTGCTCGCGACGGGCAGCGGGAGCGAATATGGCTCGGTGAAGCCGAACGTGGCCGCCATCTCGGACAGGGCGTCGCCGGGCAGCCTCAGGGCCATCTGGATGAATGCCGTGTTGCAGGAGTGGGCGAAGGCGTCGGCGAAGGTCGTCTGACCGAGAGCCTCGCCCTCGAAGTTCCGAAAGACCTTCCCACCGGCAGTGACCTCCGGCGGGCACGAGATCGGGGAGTCCAGGCGGGTCCCGTTCGCCAGCACCGCCGCCCCCGTCACGACCTTGAACGTCGACCCGGGCGGGTAGTGACCGGCCAGCGCCGTGTTGGCGCCGTCGACGGGGCGGTTGACCACGGCCCGAATCTCGCCGTTCCGGGCGTCCACGGCGACCACCGCGACCTGCTCCCTCGTGTCGGAGACCGCCTCCTCCGCGGCCTGCTGGACGTCGACGTCCAGGGTGGTCTGTACCGGCTGGGGGTCCCGACCGGTGAACCGCCGGAGTGTGTTCACGACCTTGTCGCCCCGTCGAAGCTCCACTTTCCCCGACGGGAGCCCTGCCAGCTGCTCCTCGTACGCCTGCTCCAGCCCGTACCGACCCACGATGTCGCCCACCTGGTACGGGTCGCCCAGCGCCTTCAGCTGCTCGGCCGTGATCTCGCCGACCCGGCCCACGACGTGCTGGGCGAACCCCTCCCGGAGCAGGATCCTCCCCCGACCCCGCCGGAAGAAGATGCCGGGCACGGGGTACAGCTTCGACCGGACCTGTTCGTACCGGTGGAGCCGAAGCGTGATCACGGGAACGAACCACGTCGGCTTCGCGCCGGGGGCGTGGATGGCCGCCTTCGCGTCCTTCGGGTCGACGCCCGCGTACCGCCGTAGCGCGTCGACGACCTCCTTATCGCGTTCGACCCGACCGGGAACCACGCCGATCGTGACCACGTCGCCCTGGATGGTGAGGGCATCGCCGTCGCGGGCGAGGATCGGAGCACGCTCCGGCCACGTCCGCGTCCGTCCGAAAGCCAACCCTTTCTTCAGCTTCGGGTGCACCGTGTTCGGGCTCCAGCTGACTCGCCATTGCTCGCGGACCCGGGTCAACTGGAGGGTCCCTCGGTACGTCCAGGGACCCAGACCGGTCAGTTCCAGTCGCGCCGTGAACGGGACGGACGCCGAACGCCCCGCCGGTTCGATCTCACCGGACGTGTACCGTGCCCCGGATACCCGCAGGGCGTCGAACATCTGCTCGTTCACGGTCCGGAACGAGGCGGGGGCGGGGGACAGGATGAGTCGCTGCATGGCGGCCCAGTCGCCCTTTCCCCATGCGGTCAGATACCCGTCGACGGTTCGCTCCAAGGCGGCCCGACTGCGGGCCTCGGCGGAATGGCTGGCCTGCCACAGCAGCACCCCTCCCGTGATTGCCGCCGCCAGCGCCACAACGCCGACGACAATGGGCCAGCGGCGCCTTCGCATTGCAGCGGCCCGAAAGAAGTAGGGGTCTCGCTTCTCCGTGAACGACAGACGGCGATGCTTGCCGCCCATTCGAAATCGGTTTCGCGTGCTTCTCACGTCTCCCCGTTCGTATCACTGGGGGTCGATGGAGAGGCGAGTCTGAATGCCGCGAGCGGGGTGTGCAAGGGAGGTTCGGTGAAAACTGCGGAACTCAGAAGGCCGGGCTGAGAACCGCGCGCCACCGCGGCGGCATCCGGTGGCGGCCGCGGTAGGTCAGCGATCCGTCGATCCGAAACCGCTCGGCCGCTCGCGCTCCGGCGGCGGCCAGCAGCAGCCCCGCGAGGATCACCAGCGGCAGACCCACGTCCGCTCCGGTGACCGCGAGGGCTTCGCCCGTCCCGCCGTAGCGGGGCGGTGGGGGCGCTGCGCTCGAGCTCAGCGTGAGCGATGCTCCACCACCCGTCCGGACGGGAGCGGCGGTGGACCCCACGGCGCGGCCGACGTGCGTCGACGAGCTCGAGCCGCCGGTTGACGCCTTCTCGGAGCTCACGTCGCGAGCTCCGTCGTCCCCGGAACTCGAGCCCGACGAGGAGCCGGCATCATCGGAGTCGGACGAACCCCCGGCCGACGAGCCCACGGCATCGCCGACCGAGGTCAGCACGTCGGCCGTGGTCGACGTGACGACCTTCGTGGCGTCGGAGATCGGATCTCCGGACGGCGAGCCGGTCGTCGTCTCGAGGGCCTCGCCGACCGCGTCCGTGGTGGTGTCGATGGTCTGTTGCAGGTCGGCCGCGGGCGGGGCGAGGTCGGCCAGCGTCGTGGCAGGCCACGCCACGACCGACAGCGCAATGGCAAGGCCGACGAACCCAGCCCGAAGCGTAGCTCTCCCCACCGTCATTTCGACCCGATCCCTCCCGACTTACCGACTTACGCCCTAATGCGGGGTGCTTACGGTAGCCGACCGAACGACCCAGAACAACCAATTTCTGGCCTAAGGCCGGTGCGGGTTGATGCGACTGCGGATTCAGCCTTCCACGTCCATCGGGGCCAGGGACTTGGCCGCCGGCCCCCGGATGACCTCGCCGTAGGAGTCGTACCGCGAGCCGTGGCACGGGCAGTCCCTCGTCTTCTCGGCGTCGTTCCAATCGACCGTGCAC
>JBHELE010000131.1:0-9232 GCA_046263235.1 Actinomycetota bacterium | reverse complement strand
AGCCGGATCTGTCGTTTCGGTTCCTGTCGGACGTGACGGCGACGGACTGGCCCCGCTCCGAGCCCCGGTTCTGGTTGGCCTATCACCTGCTGTCGCACGAGCACCACCATCGCGTCCGCGTCAAGGTGGGGTTGCCCGCGTCCGAACCGCGGGTTCCGTCGGTGACCGCGATGTACCCGGCGGCGAACTGGCTGGAGCGAGAGGTCTTCGACTTCTTCGGGATCACGTTCGACGGACACCCCGACCTCCGGCGCATCGAGATGCCCGAAGGATGGCTCGGGCATCCGCTCCGCAAGGACGAACCCCTGGCGGGGGTCAACACGCAGTACAAGGGCGCGTTCATCCCGCCGCCCGACGAGCGGGGCGTGTGAGATGAGCGCGAGGATGCCCGAGGACCTTCCCGAGGTGGGGGGTACTCCCCTGGCCCGGGCGCCGGGTACGACCGTTCAGTCGCTCCGCGAGGAGACCATGATCATCAACATGGGGCCGCAGCACCCCTCGACCCATGGCGTGCTGCGGCTACTCCTCGAGCTCGACAGCGAATGGGTGGTCTCGTGTCACCCCGTCCTCGGCTACCTCCACACGGGCATCGAGAAGAACACGGAGTATCGAACGTGGCAGCAGGGCGTCACGTTCGTGACGCGGGCCGACTATCTCTCGCCGTTCTTCAACGAGGCCGCGTACTGCCTGGCCGTGGAGCGGCTGCTCGGGTTCGAGGCTCCGCCCCGGGCCCAGGTCGTCCGGGTCATGGTCATGGAGATGAACCGGATCGCCTCGCACCTGGTGTGGCTGGCCACCACGGCCCTCGAGCTCGGGGCCATCTCGATGATGCTGTACGGGTTCCGGGAGCGCGAGGAGATCCTGCGGATCTTCGAGGCCATCACGGGCCTTCGCATGAACCACGCGTACATCCGGGTCGGTGGGCTGGCCATGGACCTTCCCGACGGCGCGACCGACCGCGTTCGGGACTTCCTGGCCCTCATGCCGGGGCGCATCCGCGAATACGAGAAGCTCCTGTCCGGCAATCCGATCTGGCGCCAGCGCACGGTCGGGGTGGGGCAGATGGCGGTTCAGGAGATGCTGGACCTCGGGGTGACCGGTCCGGTGCTCCGGGCGGCGGGCGTCCCGCAGGACCTTCGCAAGACCGAGCCGTATCTGGGCTACGAGACCTACGAGTTCGACGTCCCCACCAGGACGGACAACGACGTCTTCGCCCGTTATCAGGTCCGCATCGACGAGATGCGGGAGTCGCTTCGGATCGTCGAGCAGTGCCTGGACCGCCTGGAGCCGGGACCGGTGATGGTGGAGGACCCGAAGGTCCGGTGGCCGGCGGAGCTGGCGGTGGGTCCCGATGGGATCGGGAACTCCGAGGGTTACGTCCGGCACATCATGCAGGAGTCGATGGAGGCCCTGATCAATCACTTCAAGATCGTGACGCAGGGGTTCAAGGTCCCCGCCGGCGAGGTCTATCAACCGGTCGAGTCCCCCCGCGGCGAGCTCGGGTACTACGTCGTGTCGAACGGCGAGAGCAGGCCGTATCGCGTGCACATCCGCGGCCCGTCGTTCGTCAACCTCCAGGCCGTCCCCAAGATGATTGAGGGCCGGCTGGTGGCCGACGTCATCGCCTGCGTGGCCAGCCTCGATCCGGTGATGGGAGACGCCGACCGATGACCGCGGTAGCCGGTTGGCGCATCGCTCGCCTCGGCGCAGTCGCGGGGTCGGTTATCTCCTCGGTGCTGCTGGTCCGCCTTCTCCAAGTCCAGACCGCGCCGGGGCGCGAAGGGGCCGGGTTCGCCCTCCTGCACGGAGCGGTGCTCGTCGGGCCCTTCGCCTTGGCGATCCTGGTCAGGAATCTTCGTCGAGGAATGCGCGGCGGGATCTGGATTCTCGGCGGCCTGTGGAGTGTTGCTATTGCCATCGGGTCGGTCTCGGTGCTCGTCCTGAGCCTCCTCGCGCCGGCGCTCCTGTTGTTCACAGGCGGAATTCAGGCTCTTCGGTCTCCAGGCGATCCCAACGGGGCCCGCGTGTGACCGGGGTCGAGCTCATGCCGGTGACCGAGGACGTCGAGGGGCCGGTCCTTGGCGAGGAGAGTCGCCGGCTGGCCGAGTCCATCATGGCCCGGTACCCGACGCGCCGATCCGCCCTGCTGCCGCTCCTGTATCTGGTCCAAGCGGAGGTCGGGTGGGTCCCGCGCCAGGGCATGCGCGAGGTCGGCGACATCATCGGCCTGACCACCGCGGAGGTGGAGGCCGTGGCCACGTTCTACACGATGTTGAAGCTTCACCCCTGCGGGCGGTACGTGATCTCGGTGTGCACGAACCCGTCGTGCGCGCTGCTGGGAGCGCGACAGAGCTACGAGCGGGCTCGAGACCTCCTGGGAGACGACGCCGAGCGGGTCACAGGTGATGGCCTGCTCACCCTGGAGGAAGAGGAATGCCTGGCCGCCTGCGACAAGGCTCCCGTCGTCGCCGTGAACTACGTCTTCTTCGATCACGTCACGTCGGATCGAATGGAGCAACTCATCGCCGACATCCGTCGGGGCACCGTGCCGGAGGCGGCCCGGGGCGCGGGCGTCCCGGGTGACCTCAAGGAGGTGTCCCGAACCCTGGCCGGGGTCGGCGCCCCCCGCTCGGATGCGCCGGCCGACCAGGAACCGTCCGAGGACGAGGAGTCGCCGACCCGAACGCAACGCGATGCCCCCACGATCGAGGAGCCGGCCGCCGGCGACAAGGCCCATGGCCCCATGGGAGAGGGCGAAGCCCGCGAAGAGGAGTCCGATGGCTGAGCGGCCGGCGTTCGAACCGGTCCTCACCGCGCGGTGGCGCGATCCGGAGGCCGTCACCCTCGACGGTTACCTGAGGACCGGCGGGTACGACGGCCTGCGCGCGGCCCTGGAGATGGAGCCGGAGGCGGTCATCGACGAGGTGAAGGCCTCAGGGCTGCGTGGCCGCGGGGGGGCCGGGTTCCCCACGGGGACGAAGTGGTCGTTCATCCCCCAGGACACCGGCAAACCCATCTACGTCGTGTGCAACTTCGACGAGAGCGAGCCAGGCACGTTCAACAACCGCGAGCTGGTCGAACGCGATCCGCACCAGTTGCTCGAGGGTCTGATCATCGCGTCCTATGCGGTCAACTGCCGCACGGCCTTCATCTACACGCGGGGCGAGTTCGTGTGGCCGGGGACGATCCTCGAACGGGCCGTGGCGGAGGCGTACGACCGCGGGTTCCTGGGTCCCCGGGTGGCCGGAAGTGACTTCGCCCTCGATGTGGTGGTGCACCGGGGGGCCGGCGCGTACATCTGCGGGGAGGAGACCGCCTTGCTCGAATCGCTGGAGGGATACCGCGGCCAGCCCCGCCTGCGGCCGCCCTTTCCCGCCATCGAGGGGCTGTACGGCTCCCCCACGGTGATCAACAACGTGGAAACCCTGTCGTGCGTCCCGCACATCCTGAGCCGAGGCGCGTCGTGGTTCGCGTCGATCGGCCCGGAGAAGTCCACGGGTCCCGGGATCTTTTCGATCTCCGGGAAGGTCAACCGGCCCGGGAACTACGAGGCCCCGATGGGGACGACCGCACGGGAGCTCATCGAGGACCACGCCGGCGGGATCCGTGACGGCAAGCGCATCAAGGCGTTCACGCCCGGCGGATCGTCGACGCCGTACCTGACGGCCGACCACCTCGACACGCCGATGGACTTCGACTCCGTCATGGCGGCGGGGTCGCTGCTCGGGACGAAGGCGATGATCGTGCTCGACGAGGGTGACTGCATCGTCGACGCGACGCTTCGGTTCACGCAGTTCTACGCCCACGAGTCGTGCGGCAAGTGCACGCCGTGTCGCGAGGGAACGTGGTGGATGAGCAGGGTCCTTCGGCGGATGGAGCTCGGCTACGGCCGCAGCGAGGACATCGACCTCATCAAGGACGTCGGTAAGAACATGCTGTTCAAGTCGTTCTGCGCGCTGGCCGATGGCGCGGTCTCGCCGTTGGACTCCTCGATCAAGTTCTTCCGGGACGAATACGAGGAGCACGTCCGGTTGGGTCGCTGTCCTTTCAAGACGGAGCCGGCGCTGGAGAGCGTGACTGATCGGACCGGCGGGACGGAGGGCGTGACGGCGCAGGTCCTGCCGGAGGGGCGGGAGATCCAGCTCGGCGAGGTCCTCAGTTGACCAACGGCGCGGGCTCGGACGTGGTCACCCTGACCATCGACGGCAAGGAGATCACGGTCCCGAAGGGGACGCTGATCATCCGGGCCGCCGAACAGCTTGGGATCGAGATCCCTCGGTTCTGCGATCACCCCTTGCTGGAGCCGGTGGCGGCGTGCCGCCAGTGCTACGTGAAGGTCGAGGGCCAGCGAAAGCTGATGACGTCGTGCTCGACACCGGTGGCCGACGACATGGTCGTGCACAGCCAGTTCACCGACGACGAGGTCCGGGAGGCTCAGGAGGCCGTCCTGGAGTTCCTGCTGATCAACCACCCGCTGGACTGCCCGGTGTGCGATCGCGGGGGCGAGTGCCCGCTTCAGGACCAGGCGCTCGCCTACGGCCCGGGGGAGAGCCGCTACGTGGAGGCGAAGCGCACGTACCGGAAGCCGCTGCCGCTGTCACCCCTCGTGAACCTCGACCGCGAGCGGTGTGTGCTGTGCGCCCGCTGCACCCGCTTCTGCGACCAGATCTCCGGCGACCGGTTCATCGAGCTGTTCGACCGCGGGGCCGCGGAGCAGGTGTCGATCGCACCGGGCGAGGACTTCGACAGCCCGTTCTCGGGCAACACCATCCAGATCTGCCCGGTGGGCGCGCTCACCGCGTCGACCTACCGCTTCGTGGCCCGGCCGTTCGACCTGAAGTCGGCCGACACCATCTGCCCGCACTGCGCGTGTGGCTGCAACATGAAGGTCGACCTCCGGAGGGGAGAGGTCGTTCGCCATCTGGCCCGCGACAACCGCGAGGTCAACGACGCGTGGCTGTGCGACAAGGGCCGCTTCGCGTTCGCGTTCGCCGACTCGCCCACTCGCTTGACCACCCCGCTGCTGCGCGATCGGGGACTCGAGCCGGTGTCGTTCGCGGAGGCGCTCGGGGCGATCGCCGGGTGGTGCGCCGGCAAGCGGGTGGGGATCCTGGCCGGAGGCCGGCTGTCGGACGAGGACGCCTTCGCGCTGTCGAAGCTGGCCCGGGTGGCGTTCGGAACGAACGACGTCGATCACCGAGTCGGCGTGGTGGGGAACGTTCCGATGGAGGCCGAAGCGGCCCAGGCGGCCGGGCTGCCCGTGACCTACGCCGACGTCGAGCGGGCCAGGGCGATCCTCGTGGTTGGGCTCGACGCCGAGCAGGAGCTTCCCATCCTGCATCTGAGGATCCGCAGGGCCGTGCGATCGCACGGCGCCAAAGTCGTCGTGGTCCACCCGCGCATCACTCGGCTCCGCGACGTGGGGGAGCACCTGCTGTGCCGCCCGGGCGAGGAGGCCTCGGTCCTGGCCCGGCTGGCGGGCGAATCCATCTCCTCCGACGAGCGCGAGGACGCCGCTCGCGAGGCCCTGCGGGATGGGGGGTCGGGCCTGGTGGTCCTGGCCGGTCCGCGCTTGGCCGACTCACCCGGCGCCGTGGCCGCGGCCATGCGGGTTGCGGCGGGAGCGGGCGGCAGCTTCGCGCTGCTCGCTCGGCGAGCCAACGATCGCGGCGCGCTCCGGGCAGGCCTCCATCCCCGGCTGCTGCCCGGGGGACGGCGGATCGAAGACGGCGCCCCTCGATCGGCGGTGGAATCGGCGTGGGGAACCCTTCCGCCGCACCCGGGCCGCGATGCCCGCGGGATCCTGGAGGCGGCCGCCGCTCGGGAGATCGACGTGCTCGTCCTGGTCGGGGTAGATCCGCTCACGGACCACCCCGATGCGGGACTCACGCGCCGCGCGCTTCGAAACGTCCCGTTCAAGGTGGTCGTGGACGCCGATGCCGGGGCCATGGCCACCTTTGCCGACGCCATGCTCCCCGCGGCGCCGTACGTCGAGAAGGACGGGCACTACACCGACTGGGAGGGCCGGTCCCAGCGCCTTCGTCCGGTCCGCGCCGCCAAGGGCCTGGCCCGGTCGGAGTGGGAGATCTTCCAGGAGCTCTCCGAGCTGATGGGGAACGATCTCGGGTTCCATTCCCTCGACGCGTTGCACGAGGAGATGGCGGCCCTGTACGCATCGCCGGCGGCTGAGGTCGGCGCCGCTCCGCTCGGCCAGTCCCTCCCCAACGCCGAGCTTCGCGGCGCCTCCCCGGGCCCGCTGGAAGCCCTCGACGTCCCGCCGCCGGCCGAGACCTCACGTGACGCATCCGCCGCCGAAGGCTCCCTGATCCTTTTCACCTACCCATTGCTCGTCGACGAAGGCAAGCTTTCGCGTGGAGCCGACACCCTGAAGGAAGCCCTCGCGCAGCCGGCGTTCGTCGAGATCAATGCCGCCGACGCCGGGCGGCTCGGGATCTCGGATGGATCGGTCGTGCGCCTCCGAACCGAGGGAGGGGAGGCGTCCCTGCCGGCCCGCGTCAGCTCGGACGTCGCGGAGGGCGCCGTATTCGTTCCGTGGAACCAGCCGGGGTTCGCCGCGAACACGTTGCTGACCGGCAGCCTGGCCACCCCCGTGACGCTGGAATCGGCCGGCGCGGAGGTCACGGCATGATCGGCGCGATCGACTGGGTCGGGTGGATCCTGGTGATCGCTCGCGTCGTCGTGGTGTTCGCGGCGTTGCTGGTTGCCGTCATGGTCGTGGTGTGGCTCGAACGCAAGGTCGTCGCGGACATGCAAATGCGGCTCGGCCCCACCCGGGCCGGCCCATTCGGCCTTCTCATCACGCTCGCCGACGGCGTGAAGCTGTTCTTCAAGGAGGGCATCCGCCCGACCACGATCGACCGGTGGGTATATCCGATCGCCCCGATCGCCTCGATGGTCCCGGCGATGCTGGCCTTCGCCGTGATTCCGTTCGGGACCGGCGTGACGCTGTTCGGCCGGCACGTCCCGTTCCAGATCGCCGACCTGAACGTCGGCATCCTGTGGATCCTGGCCATGGCGTCGCTGGCCGTGTACGGCGTGGTCCTGGCGGGGTGGTCCAGCGGGTCGAACTACCCGTTGCTGGGGGCCATCCGATCGAGCGCCCAGATGATCTCGTACGAGGTCGGGATGGGCCTCGGACTCGTCGCCGTCCTCATGTACTGCGGGACGCTCACCATGAGCGAGATCGTCGGTGTGCAGGCCCGCCACTTCGGGGTGCCCGGTCTGGGCTGGCTGCCGAAGTGGAACATCTTCATGCAGTTCCCGGCGTTCGTCCTGTACTACACGGCGGCGATGGCCGAGACCAACCGGCCCCCGTTCGACCTGCCGGAAGCGGAGACCGAACTGGTCGCGGGGTACCACACCGAATATTCCGGCATCAAGTTCGCCATGTTCTTCCTGGCGGAGTACATGCACATGGTCACGGTGTCGGCCGTCGCCGTGACGTTGTTCCTCGGCGGGTGGCGTGGACCGGAATTCGGCGTCGTCCCGTGGCTGTGGCCGGTGGTGTGGTTCTCCGTGAAGCTGTTCGTCCTGCTGTACCTGTTCATCTGGATCCGGGCGACCGTGCCCAGGTTTCGGTACGACCGGTTGATGAGCTTCGGCTGGAAGGTGCTCATCCCTGCCGGCCTCCTGTGGATCCTGATCACCGGTGCGGCCATCGTGCTGCCCGGCGTCTACGAGAACACGCGGTTCGGGAACCTCCGCGCCGCCGGCCTGATCGCCGCGGCGACCATCCTCGTCTTCCTGATCATCGGCCCGTTGTTCACCGCACATCCCAAGGGGATCGACCCGGAGCCCTCGGAGGTCGCTTCGCCATGACCAGCGGCGACGCCGAGCCGGCCACCGTCACCGTCGAACGACCGCCGGTCGGGCGGTCGATCCTGGCCGGCATCGGCCGTGTGGCCCGAGGCTTCTCCGTGACGTTTCGCCACGTCTTCCGGCGCGACGTGACCATGAAGTACCCCGAGGAGATCCCGGCCCTTCCTCCGCGGTCGCACGTGGGGAGGCACCTGCTCAACAGACACGAGAACGGATTGGAGAAGTGCATCGGGTGCGAGCTGTGCGCGTGGGCATGTCCGGCGGACGCCATCTACGTCGAGGGCGCCGACAACGAGCCGGATCACCCGGTATCCGCCGGCGAGCGGTACGCGAAGAACTATCAGATCAACTACCTGCGCTGCATCATGTGCGGGCTGTGCGTGGAGGCGTGCCCCACACGAGCGCTGACGCTGACGAACAACTTCGAGCTGGCGTTCGAGAGTCGCGACGACGCGATCTACGTCAAGGAACAGCTGCTGGCCCCGCCCCTCCCGTTGTGATCGGCGCCGGGGACGACGCAGGGTAAGGTCAAGGGGTTCGGCGCCTGATGGCCGACTGGTACGTGTTCTGGGTCATCGCGCCAATCTCGGTGATCTCGGGCGTGGCGATGGTCCTGGCCCGGAATGCCGTGCACGCCGCGCTGCTTCTCATCGTCAACTTCTTCACGCTGGCCGTCTTCTTCCTGATCCTGGGGTCCCCGTTCCTGTTCGTGGTCCAGATCATCGTGTACGCCGGCGCCATCATGGTGTTGTTCCTGTTCGTGATCATGCTGCTCGGCGTCGACCGCACGGAGAGCCTGGTCGAACGGGTGACGGCGCAGCCCTGGCTCGCCGGGGCGCTCGGTGCGGGGCTCGTGGCGGAAGTCGTCACGGCCGTGTGGCTCGGGCTCGGCGTGGCCCGGGAGCGGCTTCCCGACTTCGACCAGGTGAACCAGGGCGGGAACATCCGGGCGCTGGCCCGCGTGCTGTTCGGGCCGTACTTCCTCCCGTTCGAGGTCACGTCGGTGCTGCTGATCGTCGCGGCGATCGGTGCCATGTTGCACGGCCGCCGGCGCATCGATCAGGAGCCGACCATCGACCGCCCCGAGGACTACCGACCCTCGGAACCCACGTACGGCGAGCCCGCCGGCGTTGCCGGAGGGCAGCCATGAGGACCCCGATCGGGTACTTCCTCATCGTCTCGGCCCTGCTGTTCACCACCGGGACCATCGGCGTCCTGATCCGTCGCAACGCCCTGATCATCTTCATGTCGATCGAGCTCCAGCTGAACGCGGTGAACCTCGCCCTGGTCGCGTTCTCCCGCCAGCACGGCAACCTGACGGGCCAGGTCCTGGCGTTCTTCTCGATGGTGGTCGCCGCGGCCGAGGTGGTCGTGGGCCTGGCCATCATCGTGT
>JBHELE010000130.1:0-2754 GCA_046263235.1 Actinomycetota bacterium | reverse complement strand
AGATGAAGATGTTCCTGACCCGCCTCGGATTCGGCTCGAAGGCGGCCGTGAACGGCGTGGTGACGGAGATCGCCCTCGCCACCGCCCAGCGGTCCGGCCTGGTCGTGGTCCAGGAGATCCTCGAACGCATCGAGGGGATCGACTTCATCCACCTCGGAGCCCGCGACGTGGTTCGCCACAAGATCGTCCAGGACATCGTCGAGGCGTACCGCGCGTACGGCGAGCGCCGCGCGCAGGCCGAATAGTCACCTCGTCGATGAGCGAGTCCCCCGTTCCGAAACGCACCGGCGCCCCGACCGTGGTGGTCTCGGACCGCCAACGGATCCCGGTCGACGGCTCCGCGCTGGCGGCGCTGGCCGAGGAGACGCTCGCCGGCGAGGGCGTGGGGGAGGGCGAGCTGTCGCTCTCGTTCGTGTCGGGCGAGGAGATGGCCGACCTCCATCAGCGGTTCATGCACGAACCGGGCCCGACCGACGTGCTGTCCTTCCCCCTGCACGAAGAAGGCCTTCTCGGCGACGTCGTGGTGTGTCCGGAGTACGCTGCCGGGAACGCCGAGGATCTCGACACCGAGCTGAGGCTCCTCGTGGTGCACGGAGTGCTCCACGTGCTCGGCCATGACCATCAGGAAGACGCGGGGCGGGCCGAGATGTGGGCCCGGCAGGAACGGTACTCGGGGGTGCGGGCCCCGTGAGCCCGGGCGACTGGGGGCTCGTCGCGCTCATCGCCGTGTTGATCGTGATCTCGGCGTTGTTTGCCG
Source organism: Actinomycetota bacterium (assembly GCA_046263235.1). Lineage (GTDB taxonomy): Bacteria > Actinomycetota > UBA4738 > UBA4738 > UBA4738 > JBHELE01. The sequence goes on along the minus strand of JBHELE010000130.1, from coordinate 1,997 downwards.
CGGCCGAGACCATCATCACCCGCATCAACAGGGTTCGGGCATACCGCCTGCAGGAGGAGGGGCGGAGGGGCGCGGCCTCGCTGGTAAAGCTGGCCGAGGACCCGCCACCGTACCTCAACGTGGTCCTCCTGCTCATGTTGCTGGTCCACTTGGCGGCCACCACCATCGCCGCCATCGTGGCCATCCGCGCCATCGGCGATCTGGGCGAGTGGGTGGCCACGGTCGCCATGACCATCCTGCTGTTCGTGTTCGCTGAGGTGGTTCCGAAGACGTATGCCGTCTTGCATACCGACCGCGTGGGGCTGTGGCTGGCCCCACTGTCCGTGTGGCTCACCCGAGTGTTCGGTCCCCTGGCCATCCTGCTGGTGAAGGTGGCGAACGTGATCATGCCGGGGAAGGGATTGCCGAAGGGTCCTTTCGTCACGGAGGAAGAGATCAAGGCGCTGGCGGATGTCGCGTCCGAGGAGGCGGAGATCGAAGAGGAGGAGAAGGAGCTCATCCACTCGATCTTCGAGTTCGGCGACACGCTAGTCCGTGAGGTCATGGTCCCTCGCCCCGACATGGCGGTGGCCCCGGTCAACTCGAGCCTGCAGAACGTCCTCGACCTCATCCTTCGGCGCGGGTACTCGCGGATCCCCGTCTACCGAGGGGAGCTCGACGAGATCGTGGGGGTCGTCTACGCGAAGGACGCCCTGCGGCACCTCCACGCCGGCAAGGGCAACGTGGCGATCGAGAAGATCATGCGCCAGACCTTCTTCGTCCCGGAGACGAAGAAGGTCTCCGAGCTCCTTCGGGAGATGCAGCTTCGGCGGGTCCACATCGCGATCGTGCTGGACGAGTACGGCTCGGTGGCCGGACTGGTTACGATCGAGGACCTGCTCGAGGAGATCGTGGGCGAGATCGCGGACGAGTACGACCGCGAGGAGCAGCAACTCGAGAAGCTCGACGACAACACGTATCGGGTGAGCGGCCGGTTGCCCATCGACGAGGTGAACGAGGCCCTCGACGTCGACCTGCCCCAAGAGCAGTGGGACACGGTGGCCGGCCTGATGTATGGGCTGTTGGGATCGGTCCCGACCCAGGGCGAGACCACCACGTACGACAACCTCACGTTCACGGCCGAGCGCGTGCAGGGCCGGCGCATCCAGAAGATCCTCATCAACCGCCGGGCGCCGGAGGAGCAGCCGGTTTGAGTCGCCCTGAGGCGACCGACCGCGCGCCTATCCCCGGCTTCGACGCCGAGAAGCTGCTCTCACTGGCCCGCCAGGCTCGGCGCCATGCGTACGCGCCGTACAGTGGTTTTCGCGTCGGTGCCGCCGTCCTGGCCGGGCGAAGGATCTTTCGGGGTGCCAACGTGGAGAACGCCGCGTACCCGGTCGGCGTCTGCGCCGAACGAGTCGCCGTGGCGAACGCCGTCACGGCCGGCGTCCGAGAGATCTGGGCCGTGGCCATCGCCAGCTCGTCCCCGCTGGGGACGCCGCCGTGCGGGATGTGCCGGCAGTTCCTGTTCGAGTTCAACCCGGAGATGATCGTCGTGTCGGAGGGAACGTCCGGCGACACGCGGACCTGGCGGCTGGAGGAGCTCCTTCCGGAGGGGTTCGAGCCCAAGCACCTCACGTCGACCTGACGCCCGTGAACGATCCCCGGCCCTTCGTGTCGGGTCTGGTGGGGGTCGTGGGGCGTCCGAACGTGGGCAAGTCCAGCCTGGTCAACGCGTTGGTGGGGACGAAGGTCGCCATCGTCTCGGACAAGCCGCAGACCACCCGGCAGGTGGTCCGGGCGATGGTGAATGCTCCGCACGGGCAGATCGCGTTCACCGACACACCCGGATTCCACAAGCCCCGCACGCCGCTCGGGACACGGCTGAACCAGCGGGTGGAGGACTCGGTGTCGGGCGTCGACGCGATCCTCATGGTGGTGGATGCGGCGTCGGGGGTCGGTCGCGGCGATGCGTGCGTGGCGCGGCAGCACGTCGACGCGTTCGCCGGTCCCAAGCT
>JBHELE010000129.1:0-2847 GCA_046263235.1 Actinomycetota bacterium | reverse complement strand
ACCGGAAGGCCCGGCAGGCCCGCCGGGCAGAAAGAGTGACAAAAGCGGCTCCTGGATTTGACGGCCGGAGGACCCCGGGCGTATAAATCGCGCTGGAACTGCTGGAGTCTTCGGACTCCGGCAGTTCCGTTTTTGGGGCTTTCGTCCGGCTGGCCGCGTCGGTCGATCCGCGTCCGATGGCCGGGACGCGGCCGATTTGCCCGCTCCATCGGCCCTGCCCATAATCTACCGTGTGGTAGAGAACGGCGCCGCTTCCGACCTACCCGCCTCCTCACTCGTTCGCAGCGCCCTGTCCGGCAAGCGAATCCTGGTGACGGGCGCCACCGGATTCCTGGGAACGGCGCTGCTGGAGCGCCTGCTCACCGATCTTCCCGATACGCACGTCATCCTGCTCATTCGGGGAAGGGCCGACCGAACGCCCCGCCAACGACTCGACGAGATCCTGTCGGGACCGGCCTTCGGCCGGCTCAGGTCGTCGGCGGAGGAGCCCCTCTCCGAGCTGCTCGATCGACGGGTCACCATCGTCGAGGGCGACGTCGCCGAGCCGGACCGTCTCCCCCGACTTCCCCAGGTCGACGTGTGCTACCACTGCGCCGCCACCGTCTCGTTCGATCCGCCCATCGACGACGCGTTTCGAACGAACGTCCTGGGGGCGGTCGGGTTCTATCAGGCGCTCGTCGACCAGGGACAGCGTCCGTACCTGATCCACGTATCCACCGCGTACGTCGCCGGGTCGAAGAAGGGGGTCGTGCTCGAGGCACCGTTGCAGCACGACGTCGAATGGCGCCGGGAGGTCGACGCGGCGATCTCGGCGCGGATCGTTGCGGAGGACGCTTCGCGCAAGCCCGAGATGCTGGACCGGTTCATGGCCGCCGCCGAGGCCGAGCACCGGCGGGCCGGGCCCATGGCCGTCGCCGACGACGCCGAGGAACGCCGCCGCCGATGGGTCACTCGCAGATTGATCCAGTACGGCCGGGCCCGGGCCCAGTCGCTCGGATGGCCGGACGTGTACACGTTGACGAAGGCGTTGGGCGAGCGAGCGACCGAGCAGCTGGCCCGGGAGCGCCAACTGCCGCTGGCCATCGTGAGGCCCTCGATCATCGAGAGCTCGCTCGAACGTCCGCGGCCGGGCTGGATCGAGGGGTTCAAGATGGCCGAGCCGGTGATCCTGGCGTACGGCCGCGGGGCCATCCCGGAATTCCCGGCCATCCCGGAAGGGATCCTGGATCTCATCCCGGTCGACCTCGTCGTGAACGCGTTGCTCGCCGCGGGAGCCGTGCCGCCACCTCCCGCCGAGCCCGCCTACTACCACGTCTGCTCGGGATCCCGGAACCCGTTGTCGTTCCGGAGCCTCTACGAGAACGTCCGGGAGTACTTCCAGCACCATCCCCTTCCCGAACGCGGACGCGGCACCTACCGGGTACCTCAGTGGCACTTCCCCGGACGGCGCGTGGTGGACGCCCGGCTGCGAACCGGCGAACGCGCCCTGGAGACGGTGGACCGGATCGTCAGCCGGCTTCCCCGCTCCGATCGCGTCCGGGGGTGGATCCGAACGATCGATCGAACGAAGGGTCGGCTGGACTTCATCCGTCGCTACGCCGACCTGTACGGCGCGTACGCCGAGGCCGAGGTCATCTACACGGACGAGCACACCGTGGCCCTGTTCCGGTCGCTTCCGGACCAGGACCAGCGGGATTTCCCGTTCGACGCGTCAATGATCGACTGGCGGCACTACCTCCAGGAGGTTCACTGCCCGTCGATCAGCATCGCGTTGCGGTTCCCGTCCCCCGGCCGCGCCGAGCCGGCCGTGCGCGTTCGTCCCACCGAGAACGGCGTGCTCGCTGTGTTCGACATGGAAGGGACGCTGCTCGATTCGAACGTGATCGAGACCTATCTGTGGCTGCGTCTCGCGGAGCTTCCGGCCGACGAATGGCCCGGGCAGATCGCGTCGGTGGCCCGCCGGCTCCCGTCGTACCTCGGCGCCGAGCGGCGGGACCGCGGTGAGTTCCTCCGGAAGTTCTACCGCCGGTATCGCGGCGCGTCGGTCGAGGGCGTCGAGCGGCTCATGCGCGACCAGGTGGGCGAGCTCATGCTGCAGCGCGTGTCGGCCCCGGCCATCAGACGGATTCGCGAGCATCGCGTCGCCGGGCACCGCACGGTGTTGATCACCGGGGCGCTCCGGTGGTTCGCCGACCCCCTGGCCCCGCTGTTCGACCACGTCGAGGCCACCGAGCTGGCCGAGGACTTCGGTCGGTTCACCGGAGACCTGCGCACGCCGCCGCTCGTCGGGGAGGCCCGTGCCGCGTGGCTCCGGCGTTTCGCCGCGGCATCCGGCGCCGACCTCGCTCGGTCGTACGCGTACGCCGACAGCCATTCCGACCTGCCCCTCCTTCGGGCCGTGGGGAATCCCGTCGCGGTGAACCCCGACGTCGCGCTGTACCGCGTGGCCCGCCGAGACCGATGGCCGGTGGAGCGGTGGACCCGCGCCGCGGGCACGTCTCGCGTGCTGATCCCCGAGAAGGTCCCGGTCTGATGCTGGCCCTGGAGTTCTACCGGTCGGCGGCGCGGTACGCGGCGGTTCGCGCCGTGGGCGACCGCCTCCCGGGATTGGTGGCGGGCCCGCTGGCGCCGCTCCGGCTGGTCAACCGGGAGGAGCCGTCGCCGCCCGACGAGGGGTGGGCTCGGGTTCGTCCCAGGCTCTCCGGGATCTGCGGGTCCGACCTCGCCACGGTCACGGGGCATTCTTCGTTCTATTTCTCGCCCCTCGTGTCGATGCCCTTCGTCCCCGGCCACGAGGTCGTGGGTGATCTGCTGGACGACCTCCCGGATCTGCCCGCCGGAACGCGC
>JBHELE010000128.1:0-2503 GCA_046263235.1 Actinomycetota bacterium | reverse complement strand
AGGCGGAGGACGTCGTGCAGGAAGCGTTCCTAAAGCTGTGGGAACGGTGGGACCGCGTCGCCGGCATCGATGACCCGGCCGCGTACTTGTACCGCACCGCGTTCAACGTATTCCGGAGCGCCAGGCGGAGGCTCGTGCGGGTGGGTCGACGACTTGCGGACCGCGCACCGGAAGACCCGTTCATCGCGGTGGACGCGCATCAGGTGATCGTCGCCGCGCTGAGGGGCTTGCCTGAGAGGCAGCGGACGGCCCTGGTGCTCACCGAGCTCCTGGACATGACATCGGAACAAGCCGCCGCCGCGCTCGGCGTGAAGCCCGTCACCGTGCGCGTGCTGGCTTCGCAGGGGCGGGCAACGATCCGCGCGTCGGTGGAGGGAAACGATGACTGAGCTCAAGCCGCTCCTGGAGACGATCCGAGACTCCGTCGAGCCCCCGGGCGAGGCCTTCGGTCGGCTGAACGCCCGCCGGAGGGCGCGTCGGCGACGCCAACGGGTCACCGTCGGCGCCCTCTCCCTAGTCGTGGCCGCCGCTGGGGTGGCGCTGGTCGTCCGGGCCTTCCCCGGCCTGGAGGCTCCATCCCGAGAGGCGGGCGTGCCCCCGGAGGCGGTCGCCTTCGTCGTCCGGTCGGATGGCCCGGACGAGATCTATCTCCTCGACCTAGCCACCGGGTCGAAGACGAGGGTCTCTGAGGGGCGGGATTCTTCCTGGAGTCCGGACGGCGGTCTCCTGGCGTACCGGACCGGCACGCCGGGGTACCCCACCGAGATCCACGTGACCGAGGTCGGCGGTGAGCCGCGGCGGATCTTCACGGTACCCTCGAGCGATCCCGCGGGGGGACCGGTCGCATGGTCGCCGGACGGCACTCGGATCGCCTTCGACACCTATGACGGCATCTACGTGGCGAACGCCGATGGCACCGAAGCCGTGAGGGTCAGTCGCTACGAGGGCGAGAGCCCCTGCTACGACCTCCAGCCGGACTGGTCGCCCGACGGCGCGCAGCTTGTCTTTGCCCTTCGCTGCGACGGCGCTGATCGCGGGCTCTTCGTCGTGAACGTCGACGGCTCGGGGCGGACCGCCATCACGGGCGGGAACGCGGGCCCGGCGCCGGAGTGGTCTGACCGGTCCCCGGTGTGGTCGCCGGACGGGACGAAGATCGCCTTCATCCGAGCTCCGCAGTCGCCAGAGGGCGACGAGTACGCGCCCGACGTCTACGTGATGAACGCGGATGGCTCGGGAGTCACGCGGATCACGCACGACGGCCGGTTCGAGGATCGCCCGGAGTGGTCAGTCGACGGCAGGCACCTGCTCATCTCGGACTTCGATGGGCGGCTCTACTCCGTGGCGCTCGATCGAAGCGACATGACGCTCTTGGGTGAGACCGGCGGCTGCTGCCCGGCGTGGCGCCCGACTTCCGGCAACGAACCACTCCCCCAGGAGACGACCGAATCCGACGAAGGCCCCCTCGCGCCTGAGGTGACCGCCAAGATTCCAGTATCTGCCCCCGGTTATAGCGCTGGCGGGGTGGCGGCGGGTTTCGGCGCCATCTGGGTCGGTGGCGTGCACGGAACGGGAGAGTTCACCGTTGCCAGGATCGCTCCGGAGACCAACGAGATCGTCGCCCGGATCCCCACTGGCGGCGTATCCCAAGTCGCCGCCGGAGCTGGCGGAGTGTGGATCGCCGGAGAGGAGCTTGGCCTGCAAATCCAGCGGATCGACCCGACGACGAACGAAGTCGTCGCGGCCATCCCCGGGGCTGGCGCCCCCCTGGCGGCGACTTCCGACGCCTTGTGGGCGAGTGGTCGCAGGCTTGGAGAAGACCCCCCCGGGTCTGTGGTCAAGATCGACCCTCAAACGAACGCCGTCGTGGACGAGATCGAGATCCCAGTGTCGCCGCTCGATATCGAAGTTGGTGAGGGCGCAGTGTGGGTTCTCGGCTACAACGGCGGCGTCGTGCGCGTCGATATCGACACCGGACTAGTCGAGCAGATCGATATCGACCCCCACGGCCACGAGATCGCGGTCGGCGCCGGCTACGTTTGGGTCCCTGGATGGCTCCACGACTTCGCCGATGTCGGAACGGGGTCCGGAGACCGAACCGTGATCGCCCGTATCGATGCTGGAACCGGACAGGTCCTGGAGGACCCTCTCGCAACCGCGAGCTTCCGGCCGTTCGACGTCGGCGAGGGGGGAGTGTGGTTCTTGGGAAGGAAAGGGATCTGTCGGCTCTCCCTCGATGACCTCGAGCAAGACTCCTGCGTGGAGGTGCCGACAGCTCGTCCGGCCATGGACTCGGCGGTGCTCGATGAGTCCACGGGCACCATCTGGCTCGCGAACTACGAGCGGACCGTGACCCGAATCGACCTCCGTCCAGCGCCCGGCCCGTAACCTAACCGATAGCGCCGTAGAATCGAGGGGCGGGCCGTCGCTCAAACCCCGCGGAACGCCAAAACCGCTGGTCAGAGGCCTGATCTCAGGATCGAGGCCTCTTCGTGCTGTTCATGGA
>JBHELE010000127.1:0-2560 GCA_046263235.1 Actinomycetota bacterium | reverse complement strand
GCGCCGTCACGGTGCCGTCCATCGCGGTTCGCGGCGCCCTCGTGTTCGCGGTCCCGTGGGGACCCCGGGTCTACGCGGGGACCACCGACACCCCCTACGGCGGGCCGCTCGAATCGCCGATCGTCGAACCCGAGGATGTCGACGCGGTCCTCGGCTCGCTGGCCCGGGCCTTCGACGGCGACCTGTCCAGCGCCGACATCCGCGCATCGTGGGCCGGCGTGCGGCCGCTGCTCGACACCGGTAAGGGCTCCACGCGCGACCTCTCCCGCCGACACGTGATCTACGAGGACCCGCCCGGCCTGCTGACCGTGACCGGCGGGAAGCTCACGACCTACCGGCACATGGCCCAGCAGGTCGTCGATCGCGCCTGCGAGATCGCCGGAGCCGGGGGGCGGGCGTCGACGCGGCGGATCGCCCTTGGTCTCACCGAGCCGTACGACGAGGCGATAGCCCGGGCGGTGAACGACGCCGCGGCGGCGGGGCTGCCGCCCGAGGCCGGACACCGGCTGGTGGCTCTCTACGGCGACGACTGGGAAGACGTCCTGGGGCTGATCCACGAGCGGCCGGAACTCGGCGATGAGGCGGTCCCCGGTCTGCCGGTGCTGCGCGTGGAGCTCGAAGTCGCCGTGCAGCGCGAGATGGCCCTGACCGCGGAGGACGTCCTCGTCCGGAGGACCCGACTGGCGACCATGGACGCCGAGCTCGCCGCTGGCGTCAGCGGGCCATGGCCGGCCGCCGGCGTGCCCGCCGAGCCGCGGCCGCGGAACTGATCGGGAACGGCGCCTGGATGACCAGGTCCACGTTCCGGTCGTCCTTGTCTCCCCGCTTCCCGCTCTCGAACCCGTCCTGCGGGTCGTTCGCGGCCACCTCGCGGTGGACCGACGCCAGGTACGCGACGCCGGCATCTCCCCGAGGGACCGGCGGCGCGGCGTGGTCCACCATCGTGCAGAAGATCGACAGGAGGCCGTTCCCGTTGTCCACGATCTCGATGAGGCGGCTCTGCGTGGGCCAGTCGCAGATCCCCGACGTGGTCACGTCCCAGAATCCGTTCTTGCCGCCCTGGAAGGTCGGTTTCGTCTCGTCGATCCGGGGGCGGATCTCGTTCGCGTGGCTGTGGCCGTTGACCCACAGGATGACGTTGGGGAACCGGTGGACGAGCCGTTCGACCGCGGGCCCATGGAAGCGCGGTTGGTCGTTCTCTTCGGGAGTGAACGGGTCCGGGTTGACGAACGGGTTGTCCATCGTGGCGATCCCGTGGTGAGAGAACAACACGACGAGCCGATCCCGGCTCGGGTCCCCCGTGTCAACGACGTTGCCTGCAGCGTCGTAGTACTTCGAGTGGACCTCGATCAGGCGCTGCTCGAGCCACGCCAACTGCACCGCGCCGACGCTGCCCCGGGATTCCCCGCCGGGGTTCGTGGTATCCAGGGTGATCATCCGGACGAGCGGGTATCGATCGTCGACGTAGTACGCCGTCCCCAGCGCCAGATTCTCCTCGGTGAAGCCGTGTCCCCGAGGAGGCGTCGGGCTGTTGAAGTGCTCCTCGACGTACTGCTTCCGGGAGATGAGGTTCCGCCGGCCGTCGGGTGTCACCAGGCGCCCCGGCCCGGCCAACAACCCCTCCGGGTGGTCGCGCAGGTTCTGGAACTCGTCGCATGGGTTGAACCCCGGCGGCGGGCCGATGGCCTTGAACGGCCCCACCGCGATGGCCTCCATCGGGGCGTTCTCGGGGAAGTTCCCTTGGATCAGCCCGTCGTGGTTCCCGAAGCAGGAGTACCAGGGGAAGCCCGTGCCGCGGGCCTGGAACGGGGTGATGGCCTTCTCCAGCAGCCCGGGGTAATCCGGGAACCCGTACTGGACCTTGTACTTGTCGCTGACGGGATCGGGGTGCCAGTACTCCGGGTCGGGGCCGGTGTCCGGGGTCCCCCAGCTGACGGCCTGGACCCCCTCGAACTCGGGCCCTCCCGAGTTCGTGTCGATCACGTCGCCGTCCATGAGGCCGATGAACCACCGCAGCTCGTTGAAGTGCTCGTTGTCGATGTTGTCCCCGGTGCAGACGGCGAACTGGAACGGCTCGCCGGTGACCGGGCTGGAGCCGATCCTCCGTACGGTGCGGAGCATTTGCTCGAAGGCCTGGAAGTGGATGGCCTCTTGCGGCCGGAACGCGCCGTCGAACGGGATCGGCTCGCACTCCTGGTCGGAGAACCGGTCGAGGAACTCCACCCGCGCCGGCGATTGGGGGTCGGCCAGCTGCATGTCGGTGTAGTGCACGAAGTTCAGGAGGGAACGACGGAAGGCCGGAGGAGCACCTTCCGCGAGCTCATCGCGGAGCGTGTAAGGCTCTCCCCGCCGGTACCTGAGCCGGTAGTACGTCCCGTCGGTTCCCCGCCTGAGGGCCGGCCCCTTCTCGATCGTTCGGGCCAGCGTGGTGAGCAGCCACCCGCGGGTATCCGCCCTGGCGCCGGCCATGTGCGGAAGCCCGAGGAACGGGGCGGCCATCGCCGCCCCGCCGGCGAGGCGAAGGAACTCCCTCCGGGAGATCGGTCGCACGCCCCGGGAG
>JBHELE010000126.1:0-2561 GCA_046263235.1 Actinomycetota bacterium | reverse complement strand
GTTGTGGGATCGAGGCGGAAGACCGTCCGGCTGGACACGTCGCTGACCCATACGGAGCCGAACCCCACGGTCACGTCGACGAGATCGCCTCCGAGGCGCGTCTGCGTCACCTCGTGGGATTCGGGATCGATTCGCTGGAGCACCCCGATGTCGGCGTCGGTGACCCACAGGGCGCCCTCACCCAGCGCCACGCCTCCGGCTCCTGGATTGACCTCGACCTTGGCGATGATGTGCCGTGTCTCCAGGTCGATCTGAAGCAACTCTCCCGCGACGTCCCGATCATTCGTCGACCACCGGGCGACCCACAGGGAATCGAGGCCCACAGCGACCCGGCCGACCGTCCGGCGCTCACCGGGCAACTGAATTCTGTCCACGACGCGGTTGTACTCGTCGGAGATGGTCACGGCGTAGCGGCCGTCCGAGACCCGGGAGTACGCGACCAACACGTTCGATCCGGCGTCGAGATCCACCGCCGCCGGATGGGCCCCTTCCCCGACCTCCTCCGTCTGTGGGTCGATCCGGCTCCTGGAGCCATCGTCTTCGTTCACGACCCACACCGAGCCGGCCCCCACCGAGATGCGGGTGGGGGCCGATGGGAGACGGACGGTTGAAACGAGCTTGGGGACGAGCTGCGCCGCGCGCTGCGGCTCGACGCCGGTCGTCGACAGGAGGTCGGACAGGGCCGCGAGCCCGATCGCGATCAGACCGAACGTCAGGAGTCCTCCGACCACCGTCTCGACCCGGCGCCTGGTCGCCCGTCGGATCAGCTCCGGCGGCGCCGCCCACGGAATGGGAACGTCGTCGGCGAGCGACCGTAGGAGGTGCCGAAGTCGGTCCTCGCGTTCGTTCATCGGGTCACCTCGAGTCTCAGCTTGCTCATCCCCCGAGACACGAGCGACTTCACCGTGCCGACGCGGCATCCCAGAACCTTGGCGGTCTGGGCCTCGGAGAGATCGGAATAGAACCGGAGGACGATGGCGGCCCGTTGCCGCTCGCTCAACTGCGCCAGGGCCTTCTGCAATGCCTCCCGCTCGTCGACGTCCGGCTGCGCCGCGGAATGCTCGGGCTCTGCCCTGACGCGATCCACGTAGGCCCGTTCGACCCGCTTGCGACGAAAGTGGCTTCGGGCCAGGTTCACCACCGTCTTTCGGAGGTACGCCTCGAACGCCTCCGGCGCCCTCAGATCGAGAAACCGCCCCACGAGACGGGCGAAGGCTTCCTGCACGAGGTCCTCGGCCAGGTTGCGGTCGCCGGTCAGGAGGTAGGCGAGTCGGACGGCGCCCGGAGCATGCCGAACGTACAGCTCCCCGAGCCGTCCGCCCTCCACGAGCTTCGCCGTCTCCACGTCGACGGATATCATCTGCCGTCCGTACAGATGCCGGGAGGCCGGCCCGAGGTTCCACCGGACATGCGATGAGAGAGCTGGAGCTTCGGCGCCATGCCGAACGAGCGAAGGAGGCGGACGCCCTCACTCCCGAGGGCCGGGACCACGCCGAGACGGTCGGGCGGAGCCTCGGGACCGACTTCGCGGTCGTGTTCGTTTCACCGGCGAAGCGAGCTGCCGAAACGGTCGCCTGGATGCTGCGAGGGTCGGGGCAACCCGTCCCCACCCACGCCGTGACGCCGGCGCTGGGAAGCGAGGTCGAGGACCGCTGGCGGGCTGCGGCCAAGGCCGCAGGCTCGTCGCGCGTCGACGCGGTGTCGTTGGAGGATCCCGAGCTCGTCGCATCCGAGGCCGCCCGGTTGGGGAGTGGAGTTCGGGAGCTGTTCGATCACATTCCGGATGGGATGAACGGTCTCGCGGTCGGGCACAGCCCACTGATCGAGACCGCCGTCTACGGCTTGGCGAATCTCATCATCGAGCCTCTCCGCGAGCTGGAGGGCGTTCACATCACGATGGACGACGCCGGCGAGGTCCGAATCCAGGAGCTCCGCCTGCCTTCGGGCCCGGAGTGACACAGGGGCACTATCGGATCCACACCCCCGCCGGGGTCCGCGAGGAGACGTTCGTAGCTGCGCCCGGCCCAGGGGGATGGCGCTACTTCGGACGGGTCCGCGACCCCGAGTCGGGCCGCCAGATCTACGTGGTCGACCACATCGTCGACCTCTCCTGGCGGCTGGTCCGATTTCGGCTTGTCCGCGAGGGCGGCGAGACCCTGGTCGCGCCATCTGACGCTGGCCTCCAGGTCGGGACGGCGGACCGAACCGAAGTTCTCCGATTCGACGGAGTCGAGGTGGTCTGGTCGCCCTCCCCGTGCGCGCTGCACGTCCTGGACCGGTATCTGAGCCGGTCCGGCCGGACGGAGGCGGAGGCGGTCCAGGTTTCGGCCGACGGTGCGGCAAACCGAGTCGCGATCGAACTTCGGCGGTTCGATCCTGGAGACCGCGGGTCCGTCACGGTCGACGGATGGCGAAGCGAGGTCGTGTTCGGGGCCGACCTTCCGCGCCGAGCGAGCGATTGGTTCGATCTCGCTGGCGAAGAGGTCTTCTGAGATCAGGTCGCGTAGACGGGCGTCAGCCAGTGCCGGAACTCGGGCGCCTCGCCGTGGACGGCGGCGAGG
>JBHELE010000125.1:0-5273 GCA_046263235.1 Actinomycetota bacterium | reverse complement strand
GTCGAACGACTGCACGCCGATCGACAGCCGGGTCACGCCATCGGCGAGGAGCTGCCGCAGGTACGGCTCGTCGACCGTATCTGGGTTGGCCTCGATGGTGATCTCCGCCTCCGTGTCGATCGAGAAGAGTTCTCGAAGCCGCATAAGCACGTCCGTCAGGGTGGACACGGGGAGCGTCGTCGGGGTACCGCCTCCCACGAACATCGATCGGAACGGAACGTTCGCCCAGGCACGCCCCGCGACCTGCGCCTCGTGAACCAGCGCGTCGACGTACGGTGACTTCAGCTCGTCCAGTCCGGCATACGTGTTGAAGTCGCAGTACCCGCAGCGGGTCAGGCAGAAGGGGATGTGGACGTATAGCCCGGCAGGCTCGACCACGGTCACCGCTTCGCTCCTGCCGCCGGGGACTGATCGACCCGAAGCGCGGCGATGAAGGCTTCCTGCGGCACGTCCACCCGTCCGACCCGCCGCATCCGTCGCTTTCCCTCCTTCTGCTTCTCCAGCAGCTTCCGCTTGCGGGTGATGTCGCCGCCGTAGCACTTCGCCAGGACGTCCTTTCGTTTCGCCCTGACCGACTCTCGGGCGATCACCCGCGCCCCGATGGTGGCCTGAATCGCCACTTCGTACAGCTGCCGCGGGATCAACTCGCGAAGCCGCTCCACCATCCGCCGGCCGTACGCATACGCCTTCTCCTTGTGCACGACGGACGAGAACGCGTCGACTGGCTCGCCCTGCAACAGGATGTCCACGCGGACCAGGTCGGACCGCTCGTAGCCCCAGTGCTCGTAGTCGAGCGACGCATAGCCGCGCGTTCGAGACTTCAGCTGGTCGAAGAAGTCGAAGATGATCTCGGACAGCGGCAGCAGGTAATGGATCTCAGGCCGCTCGGGCGACAGATACCGCATGTCGACCATCGAGCCACGCCGCTGCTGGCACAGGTCCATGACCGCGCCCAGGTGGTCGGACGGCGTGATCAGCGTGGCCAGCACGTAGGGCTCCTCGACCGCGTCGTACGTGCCGGGCGGCGGCATCTCCGACGGGTTGTGCACCGTGAGTACCTCGTCTCCCCGCCGGATTCGGAACTCCACGTTCGGCGCCGTGGCGATGAGCTCCAGCCCGAACTCCCGCTCCAGCCGCTCCTTCACGATCTCCATGTGGAGCAACCCGAGGAACCCGCACCGAAACCCGAACCCGAGGGCCAGTGAGGATTCGGGCTCGTAGACCAGGGACGCATCCGAGAGCTTCAGCTTGTCCAGGGCGTCCCGCAGCAACGAATAGTCGCCGCCCTCCGCTGGATAGAGGCCACTCCACACCATGGGCTTGGGCTCTCGGTAGCCGGGAAGCGCCTCGGTCGCCGGGTGCCTCTCGGACGTGATGGTGTCGCCGACCTTGGCATGGCTGACGTCCTTCACCCCGGCCACCAGATAGCCGACGTCTCCCGCCGTGAGGACGTCGACCGCGACGGGGTCCGGCGCCATCACGCCGACCTCTTCCGACTCCGAGACGTGGCGATTCGACATGAACCGGATGCGCTGGCGGCCCCGGAGCTCGCCGTCGACGACGCGGACGTACGCCACGACTCCCCGGTAGGGGTCATAGGTCGAATCGAACACCAGGGCCCGAAGCGCGGCGTCCCGCCGGCCGCTCGGAGACGGCACCCGGGCCACCACTTGATCCAGCAGCTCGACCACGCCGTGGCCGGTCTTCGCCGAGACGAGGACTACCTCCTCTACGGCGCAGCCGACCAGCGCGGCGAGCTCGCGGGCGGTCTCCTCGGGGTCGGCCGCGGGGAGGTCGATCTTGTTGACGGCCGGCACGACGGTCAGCCCGGCGTCCCGAGCCAGGTGGTAGTTCGCGAGGCTCTGGGCTTCGATCCCCTGGGCCGCGTCGACGAGCAGGATCGCGCCTTCGCACGCCGCCAGGCTGCGGGAGACCTCGTAGGTGAAGTCGACGTGGCCGGGCGTGTCGATCAGGTTGAGCGCGAACTCTTCCGCCGGATCCGCCGGCGTGTAGGCGAGCCGTACCGCCTGGGCCTTGATGGTGATACCCCGCTCTCGCTCGAGATCCATCCGGTCCAAGTACTGCTCGCGCATCTGCCGCTCCGCCACGGCGTGGGTGAGCTCCAGGAAGCGGTCGGCCAGCGTCGACTTCCCGTGGTCGATGTGCGCCACGATGCAGAAGTTGCGGATGCGCGTTTGATCGATGGGCATCCCGCCAGGGTAGACCGTGGCGGCTGCTAGACTCGCCCGCCGTGGCGAACATCAAGTCTCAGATCAAGCGCAACCGTCAGAACGAGGCCCGTCGCCTTCGAAACAAGGCGGTTCGGTCCTCGCTCAAGACGGCGGCGAAGCGTGTCCGCGGAGTCGACGAGGCCGATACGCGCGAGCAGCTCGTTCGCACGGCCGCCCGTGACTTCGACAAGGCCGCGGCGAAGGGCGTCATCCATAAGCGGGCAGCGGCCCGTCGGAAGTCGCGCCTGGCGCGGGAGATCGCCCGAACCGCTACCTCCTAGCACCCCGCCGGTCCGCCGCTGTTCGTCACCGACCCACTCGAGCGGGCACGTCGAGCGCCGCGTCGCGCTCCCCCGCGATGGCCGTGACGAACGCCGCAATGGCGACGTCGCCGGGCGTTCCTCCCTTGATCGCCCGATCGGTATCGGTGGCGCGCTCCAGTAGCCACGTCAGCTCGCCGAGGGAATAGCGCGCGGCCTGCTCGCGATACCGGCGGAGCTGCCATTCGAACCGAAGCCCGGCGGCGCGCGCGGCTTCCGCCGCGGCCATGTGGTCAGGGAGCCCCCGGACCCGGATGAGGTCGCGCAGCCGCGCGGCGATCCCGCCGAGGATCATGAGCGGATCCTCCCGGGCCTCCAACAGCGCCCGCAGGACGACCAGCGCCTCGGCGGTGCGCCCTCCGAACGCGCGGTCGCACAGGTCCCACACACGCTGCTCTCCGAGGCCCTGGAACTGCTGGCGAACCTCGTCCGGACCGACCGCCCGACCGGCGAAGGCCGCGGCGAGCTGCTCGACGGATTGATCCAGCACGGCCGGGTCCTCGCCCAGCATCGAGATCAGGGTCGTCGCCGCCGGTCCCGACAGTCGAAGCGACCGACCGCCGGCCCGGTCGATGATCCACTTCGGAAGGTCCTGCCGGCGGAGCGAGACCTGCCGGACCGCGGCGCCGGCCTCGCGGACGACCTTCGCCAGGGCCGGCCCGGCCTTCGCCCTGCTCACCGCGGTGAGAACGAGGATCGCGCCCGGGGCCGGATCCTTCACGTAGCCCGCGACTTCCTGTTTTCCCGCATCCGGCAGATCCTGCGAACCGGTCACCAGGAGCGCGCGGCGGTCACCCCACAACGAGGGAGTCGACAGGTCGGCGGTCTCGCCTCCGCGCCAGTCCCGGCCGTCGACCTCGGTGGCCTGAACGTCGCTCCCTTCGAGCACGTCCCTGGCAGCGAGCCGGAGGAGGTATTCGTCGTCTCCCCACAGCAGGACGACCGCCGCGTCAGGCACGCCGAGATTCTAGGACCACCCCATCTGTGCCGAAGACGAGCGTCACGTCGCCGATCCGGTCCGTCCGAAGCACGCACATCCCACTTCGAGCGAGCGTGGTCAACACGGCCGGGACGGGGTGGCCGTAGCGGTTCTCGCCCACGCTGACCACGCCCACGACGGCGTGGACCGACCGGAAGAACGCCGGCAGCGACGTGTTACCCCCGTGATGCGGCACCTTCAGCACGGTCGCCCGCAGTCCGACGGCGTGCTCCCTCAGGAGCTCAGTCTGCGCGGGCTCCTCCGCGTCGCCCGGGAACAGGATCGAAGCAGCGGGCCCGCGCAACCGAAGCACGATCGAATCGTTGTTCGCGTCGGATTCGGATCCCACGAAGCAACGGCCCGGTCCGAGGATCTCGAGCACCATGTCACCGGCCCGAATCCGTTCGGGCGGCCGGGAGTGGCGGACCGGAACGTGGGCCGCCCGGACCGCGCGAAGGAACTCCGCGTAGTACGGGGAGTCACCCTCGCAGCCCGGCTCCACGACCAACCCCGTCGGGAACCGCGCCAGCACCGTCGGAAGACCGGCCACGTGGTCGGCGTGGGCGTGTGTGGCAACCATGACGTCGATGCGACGAACGCCCAACGCCGCCAGCTTCGTCGCCACGACGTCGGGATCGGGTCCGCCGTCGATGAGCACGGTGGCACCGGCCGGCGAGCGGACCAGGGCCGCGTCGCCTTGGCCCACGTCGAAGAACGTGGCGGTCACGGTCGCAGGGGCCCCGGCCCGAACGGCGCCGGTCCACACCACGGCGGGCAGGACGACGAGGACGACGATCAGGGCGCGCCGCGAGAGCTTCGCCCCGCGGCGAAGCCACCACCCGAACGCGGCGACGGCGCAGATACCGACGGCGAACATGCCGAGGCGGCCCGTCTGCGATGTGATGGATGGAAGGGGCGACCGGGCCAGGCGATCGGCGAGCGTCTCGAGATAGCGAAGCGGCGCCACCGAGAGCACGCCGAGCGCGTGTCCCAGCGGCCTCCACAGCAGCCCGGCCGCACCGGCGGCGAGGCCGAACAGCATGCCGGGCGCGACCGCCGGGAACGCCAGCACGTTCGCGGGGAGGGTGACGGTCGGGACGGCTCCGAAGTGATACAGGATCACCGGCGTCACCCCGGCCTGCGCGCTGATGGTCGCCGCGGCGGCCAGGCCGATTGGACCGGGGAGGAAGCTCAGCCTGGTGGTGAGCGGCGCGGTGAGCAGGGCCATCCCGGCGGTCGCCGCTACCGAGAGCTGGAACCCGATCGAGTACACCAGGGTCGGGTCGAAGGCCAGCAGGATGAGCACCGCCCCACCGACGATGGCCGGCGGGCTCCGGGGCCGACCCAGGAAGATTCCCAGCATGGTGAGACCGGCCATGACGGCGGCTCGCAGCACCGACGGCTCACCGCGGGTCAGGACGACGAAGAACACGACCGCGAGAACGCCGACGGCGAATCGGGCCCGGCGGCCCAGCTTCAGCAGGGCCATGAGGCCGAGGATCGGGGCGAGGAACATCGCGACGTTCTCACCGGACACCGCCGTGAGGTGTGACAGACCGGTTGCCCGGAAGTCCTCCTCGATCTGGGGGTCCAGCCTCGACGTGTCGCCTAGCGTCAGGCCCATCACGAGCCCGGCCTCCCGGGCGGGCAGCACGGCGAGCAGGGAGTCGCGGAGCTTCTGTCGCAGCGCCGTGGCGGCGCGAAGCAAGGCGCTGCGCGGTGGACCGAGCGACCTGATGGCAT
>JBHELE010000124.1:0-6148 GCA_046263235.1 Actinomycetota bacterium | reverse complement strand
TGCCCGCGCGGCGTCTCCCCCGCCCGGCCCTTCCTGATCGCGGCCGTACCGCCTTCCAGCCTCTCCGCCGGTGGTAGCGTGGCGTCGGGCCGCCCACTGGCACGGGCGGCCTCCGGCTCGGTGGGGGGTGTCAGCTGACCGCGATCGTCCAGGCGACCGGCGTCCGCAAGGTGTACCGGGGCGGGACCGAGGTGGAGGCGCTCAAGGGTGTCGACGTCGAGGTGGGCCGCTCGGAGATGGTCGCGATCATGGGCCCATCGGGCTCCGGCAAGACCACCCTGCTGAATTGCCTTTCGGGGCTCGAGGACACCGACGGCGGGTCGATCCTCATCGATGGACACGACCTGTCGTCGCTGTCGGACGATGACCGCACGGAGTTCCGGGCCCGCAACATGGGGTTCGTGTTCCAGGCGTTCAACCTGCTGCCGGTCCTGAGCGCCGCTGAGAACGTCGAGATCCCGCTCCTGCTCTTGGGGGAGAAGCCGCGGTCCGCCCGGGTGAGGGCGGTCGAGATGTTGGCCGCCGTCGGGCTGGCAGAGCGAGCGAACCACCGCCCCGAGCAGCTGTCCGGCGGAGAGCAGCAGCGGGTCGCGGTGGCGCGGGCGCTGGTCCACCGACCGTCGGTGGTGTGGGCCGACGAGCCCACCGGCAATCTGGACTCCGAGTCGACGGACCAGGTCATGGACCTCCTCTCACGGCTGAACGAATCCGAACGGCAGACGATCGTTCTGGTCACGCACAACCCGTTGGTTGCCGAGATGACCGAACGCACGATCCGGATGCGGGACGGGCAGGTCGAGCAGCCGGAGCCCGCGGTTCGGGGTCGGGCCCGGCGCCGCCGGTGACGATGTCGCGTAGATGATCGTCGTCGCCGCCGCGGCCCTGGTGTTCGGCGCGGTCGCTCTCCTCGCGCTCAGGAATCCGCTGCTGGGCCGAATGGCCCTGCGCGAAGCCACCAGGCGGCGAGGCCAGACCGCTCTCGTCATCGGCGGCCTGATGATCGGCTCGGCGGCGATCACCGCGTCGCTCATCGGCGCCGACTCGAGCCGTGATTCGTTTCTGCTCGACGCGTATCGGGCCTGGGGAAATGTCGACGTCACCGTCGGGACCGGCGCGGGGTTCTTCCCGACCGCCGTGGTGACGCGGCTGTCGGCCGACCCGCAGGTACGGGCGGACACCGACGGTATTTCGGGCGGAATCCAGATCGTCGGTTCGGCATCGAACCTGACCCGGCGCCAGGGTGAGCCGGCCGTGACCGTGGTCGGCTTCGACCCGGCGAGACAGCGACCGTTCGGCGCGTTCGTCTTGGCTTCGGGGAAGCGGACGTTCGGCACGGACTTGCCGGCAGACGGCGTCATCCTGTCCAGGACGCTCGCCGAAGTACTTCGGGCCCGCGTCGGGGACGTCGTGTCGGTCCACGCGGAGCGGGGCGCGATGACCGGACCGCCGGTCCGCCTCCGAGTCGCCGGCGTGGCCCGGGGTGAGGGTCCCGGCGCGTTCGGGCTTCGTCCAACCGTGTTCATGCCGCTCGGGCTGGCACGCCGCGTTACCGGTGCACCGGGGATCAATGTCGTGTGGGTCTCCGCGAACGGAGGCCTGATCACCGGCGTCGAGGGCAGCCGGGCTGCGGCTCGGGCCGTGCGAGCCGGCCTTCGGTCGGCCGGCTTCCCCGGCCTGCGCGTGCGGGAGGCGAAGGCCGAGGAGGTCGACTCGGCGCGCCAGAGCACGCAGTTCCTGACCACGATGCTCGTCGCCATGAGCATGCTGATCGTCGCGGCAGGCGTGGCCCTCGTGGTGAACCTGGTAACGATGCTGGCCGAGGAACGGCGTCCCCGTCACGGGGTCCTGCGCGCGCTCGGCCTGACGCGCGGCAAGCTGGTCCGGCTGTCGATCATCGAAGGAGCGATGTACAGCCTGGCCGCGGCCCTCGTCGGCACGGCCGTAGGGATCGTGGCCGGCCGAGTGATCGCCGCGCGGTTCGCCCGGGCGTTCAGCCAGTTCTTCGGCGGCGAGACCGATTTCCATTTTCGGTTCGCCTTGAAACCGTCCACCCTCGCCGTCAGCTTCGCCGGGGGAGCGCTGATCACACTGCTCACCGTGGCGGTCGCGGCACGCCGGACCTCCCGCATGTCGATTCCAGCGGCCATCCGAGACCTTCCGGAACCGGCCCGGGAGCGACGTCGTCCGAGGGCGCGCACCGTGGTCATAGTCGTCGGCACACTCGCCGGCCTCGGCCTGCTGGCGATCCCGTCGCGGCTTCCTCGACTGGTCGGCGGGACGATCGTGATCGTCGTGGCCGCCGCGGCGCTGAAGCCGCGGGTGTCGGGACGAGCCTACGCGACGCTGCTGGGCGCCGGGCTGGCCGGGTGGGCGTTCGCCATGACGGCCACGCTCTCGGATCCCAGCCTGGACTTCTCCGAGTTCTTCTCGGTGTTCACGATCGCCGTGCTGCTGTCCGTATTCGGGCTCTCCATCCTCGCCGCGGCGAACCTGCGCCTGGCCGAGCGGGGCCTGGGGGTCCTGGGACGGGCGTCCACCGGGATCACCCGCAGCATTCGGGTGCCGCTGGCGTATCTGGCCAGAAGGCCCCTCCGGACCGGCCTGACCACCGGGATGTTCGCCGTGATCATGGCCATCCTCGCGCTGTTCTCGGTCTTCCTGTTCACGTTCCGTCCTCAGTACGAACGCGACTCGGCGGGATTCGACGTCCGCGTCACCGCAACCGCCGCCCGGTCGATCACGCTCCCACCGGCCGTCGAGGCTGCGGTCGAGCGGACCGTCGCCGTCCCCACGCTGGGGTACGTCGGTCCGGTGCAGAACCCTCAGTTCTCGACCGGTTCGATCTTCCTGCCGATGTACCTGATGGACCCCGGCCGCGGCCCCGCCCAGCCCGTCCGGGTCGCTCAGAAGGAGCTACGGTTCGACGACGACGACGCCGTCTGGCGGGCGTTGTTCGCCGGCCCCCGCGTGCTCATGACGAACTTCGTCAGCCCGGGGCAGCAGGTCACCTTGCTATCGCCGTCGGGACCGGTCACCTATCGGGTCATCGCGTCGCAGCAGTTCGGCATCCTCGACGGGATCATGGGGTCGCCGGAGGCCCTCGCTCCGTTCCGGACCCTTTCACGCGGGGTGACCGTCCTGTCCGACGTCCGAAGCGACGCGTCCGCGTCGGGCGTGGCCCGGCGCATCGAGGCCGGCCTGTTCTCGCAGGGCGTCGACGCGGAAACGACCCACGACCTCCTGGACGAGGCGTACCGCGCCAACAAGACGTTCTTCTCGGTGATCGAGGTCCTGATGCGAATGGGATTGGTCGTCGGGATCCTGTCGCTGGGGATCCTGGGGCTTCGCGCGGTGGTCGAACGCCGCCACGTCATCGGCGTGCTCAGGGCTCTCGGGTATCGAAAGCGCGGGGTGATGGCGGGCCTCGTCGCGGAGGCCGGCGTCACGGCGTCGCTCGGGGTCGTGGTGGGCGTGTTCGCGGGGGTCCTGATGGGCTTCATGTTCGTTCGTCAGCAGGCCGGCACACCGGATTTCGGTGTCGATGCGGCCAGCCTGGGCGGGGTGCTCGCCCTCGTGTATCTGGCCGTGCTGGCCGTCACCGTCGGCCCGGCGTGGCGGGCCTCCCGGTTGCCGCCGGCCGAGGCCGTCCGCTATTCGGAATGAGCGGGGAGAGAACGAAACGGGCCGCGGCCCGCCCCGCGGCGAGGGGGCGAGGAGAGCATCAGCTTCGGCCGCCCGCCGTCGCGATGAGCGGACCTCGTCGCACGGCTCGCTGCTCGCTACCGTCCTGAACCCACCGGGACCCGCAGGCTGTGCAGAAAGCCCGGCGCTTCGGGCTCACCACGACGACGATCCGCATCGATTGGCAGACGGGACAGCGAGCCATCTGGTCTCCTTTCGTCCAGCGGGCAGAAGAGACCGGGACGGCCGGGCTCTCGCCCGGGCCTGTCTCTACCCCGGGCAATCGCGGGAAAACGGGCATTCCCTGTCGGGCCGGAGATCTTTGGTGACAAGGCGTCACCGTTATCCGACGGCCCGGTTTCGCGCTGGAGCGGCCCGAGCGGGAATCACATCGCCCCGTGGGACGACCACTCCCGGGAGCGTTGAACCGCCTGCAGCCACCGTCGATACCCGGCCTCGGCGGCGTCCGCGTCCTGGGGAACGAACGTTCGGTCGGCCCGCCAACGTGCCGCGACGTCGTCTGTGGATCCCCAGACCCCACCCTTCAGGCCCGCCAGGAATCCCGCGCCCAGGGCCGTGGTCTCCTGGATGACAGGGCGCCGGACCGGCACGCCCAGAAGATCGGCCTGGAACTGCAGCAACACGTCCATCACGCTGGCGCCGCCGTCCGCCTTGAGCTCCTTCATCTCCAGGCCGGCCTGCCCGCGCATCGCGTCGACGACGTCACGGGTCTGGTACGCCATCGCCTCCACGGCGGCACGGATCACATGAGCGCGCGTCGTCCCGCGGGTGATGCCGATGATCAGACCCCGGGCGTATGGATCCCACCAGGGAGCCCCGAGACCGGTCAGCGCCGGGACGAAGCAGACCCCTCCGGCGTCGGGGACCGACGCCGCCAGCGGCCCCGCGTCGGCGGATCGTTCGATCAGCCCCAGGCCGTCCCGCAGCCACTGGACGGCGGCGCCGGTGACGAAGATCGAACCTTCCAGGGCGTACGCGGGTTCGTCCCCCACGCCGGCGGCCGCCGTCGTGATGAGGCCGGGACCGGGACGCAGGGCCTCCCGGCCCGTGTGCATCAGCACGAACGACCCGGTCCCGTACGTGTTCTTGGTGGCGCCGGGCTCGAAGCACGCCTCGCCGAACAGGGCGGCCTGCTGATCCCCGGCCACGCCCAGGATCGGGATGGATGCGCCCAGGAACGAGGCGGGGTTCGTCGTGGCGAACGGCGCCGACGACGGCAGGACCTCGGGCAAGATCCCGTGCGGGATGGCAAGACGGTCCAGGATCTCCCCGTCCCACGCCGAACGGTGGATGTCGAACAGCATCGTCCGCGAGGCGTTCGTTCGGTCGGTGACGTGCGCCGTGCCGCCGGACAGGCGGGCGATCAGATACGAGTCGACGGTGCCGAAGGCGAGCTGCCCGGCGCTCGCGGCGTCAGTGGCACCCGCGACGTGCTCCAGGAGCCACGCCACCTTCGTGCCGGAGAAGTACGGGTCGATCACCAGGCCCGTTCGGTCCCGAACCTTCTCCTCCCACCCTTCGTCTCGGAGCGTCTCGCACAGGGGGGCCGTTCGGCGGTCCTGCCACACGATCGCCGGATGCACCGGACGCATCGTCTCGCGCTCCCACACGACGGTGGTCTCGCGCTGGTTGGTGATGCCAATCGCCGCGACATCGGACGGTTCGAGGGCCGCAGCCCCCAGCGCCTCCGCGCAGGCCACCAACGTCGCGTCCCACCAGTGGTCCGGGTCGTGCTCGACCCAGCCGGGCCGGGGGAAGCTCTGGGGAAACTCGCGATAGCCGCGCGATCGGACCCCGCCCTGCTCGTCGACCACCAGCGCGGTCACGCCGGTGGTGCCGGCGTCGATCGCCAGGATCACGCTCACGGCGGAGGATGCTACTCGAAGGCCCCGAATACAATGGCGCCCTCACGAGGGAGTGGCCGGTGGCCGGCAATGCTCACAAGCTGGGAATCCTGTGCGGCGGCGGTCCGGCGCCCGGCATCAACTCGGTCATCGCCGCCGCGACCATCGAGGCCATCAACTCGGGCTGGAACGTCGTGGGGATCATGGACGGGTTCAGCCACCTCATCCACGGCGACACCACGCACGTCACTCCGCTCGGGATCACCGACGTGTCTCGCATTCACGTTCAGGGAGGCTCGGTCCTGTTCACGTCGCGGGCGAACCCGACCGTACGAGACGAGGGGGCGGACGATCCCGAGTGGCGCATGCGAAACACCGTGGACTCTCTCCGGGCGCTCGGCGTCGATGCGTTGGTCACGATCGGTGGCGACGACACCGCGTTCTCCGCGTCGAGGGTCGCCGAGGCGGCTGCCGGGACCATCAAGGTGGCTCACGTTCCGAAGACGATCGATGACGATCTTCCCCTGCCGGGCGGGATACCCACGTTCGGATTCGAGACGGCCCGCCACATGGGCGTTCGGTTGGTCAACAACCTGATGACC